>CAYWBT010000402.1:0-1503 GCA_964456585.1 uncultured bacterium | reverse complement strand
TCTACTACGGTGAGTCATGCCGTATCCCCTTCATTGATGGTGAGCAGCGAGCGATAGATCACTCGAAGGAGAACTTCACCAGTTCGTTCTTCTTCTGTCCGGTCTTGAACACTGTCGCACCGGTAACATAGACACGTGAACCTTCGGACTGGTCACGTTTCGCTCCCTTCACCACGATCCGAACCGTGTGTTCGCCGGGCTCGAGCCCGAGCACGTGCCAGAGGAACGCGTCGTACTTTTCCTGTCCCGCGTAGTAGAAATAGGTGTCGAACGCCCGGTGAAGCTTGCCGTCGATGTATGCCTCTGCAGTGCCGCTGTCGCGCATCCAGTTGCCCCGGATCACCACGCCGGTTCCGGCGAAGGTGAACGATACCTCCGCACCGGACTGGTCGGCATACTTCGACTGCGGGACTTCGGAGCCGTCACGCCGCTTCTGAGTGCGGACCTTCCAGGTGCCCTTCCAGTCCCACCCCTGGTCGGAGAGCGCATTCGACTTGTAGTCGGGGATCACGTTCGGAAAGGCGTCCTCGAACGGAGCCGCCACCGGTTCCTGGATGTTGATAGTAAGCGAGGTATCGGTTGCCGAGCCGCCGTTCTCTACCGCGAGCTGTTTGGCATAGTTCACCGTATTCTCCACCGCCTTGTTGAACGTGTAATCGGTGTAGATGAAGAAGGAATCGGCGATTGCCTCGACACCAGCCCGCCAGCTTGTCGGAATGGCCTCGTATCCGTTGATGACCCCGATCACCGCCGCGGCATTCGAGGGATTGCAGTCGGAGTCCTGTCCGCAGCGGGTGGAGATCTCCATGGTCTTCACAAAATCGCCGCCGCCGTAGAGGAGTCCCATCACGATGTAGGCGCCGTTCAGCTTGGCGTCGATGTTGAACGGATCGAGGGCGCCGCAGATGTCGACATCCCCCCACTTGTTCTCCAACTCCTGCCAGGCTGCACGCCAGTCGGCGGGGTAGTGGGAGTGGAGCACAATCACATCGCGCACGCACTTGGCGTAGTCACTCTGGGCGGGAATGGCTTTCAGCGCCTCCTCGACGATGGTCGGGATATCGTTCTCGAAAAATGCCTGGGTATAGAGCGCCGCAACGAACATGCCGCCATAGACACCGTCGCCGTAGTTCATGACGTGCCCGACCTTGTCCGCAATTTTCACCGCGGTCTGGGGCATGCCGGGAGTCATGAATCCGATATAGTCCGCCTCGATCTGGAAGTCGATGTCATCGGCGTGGAGATTGTACTCAGGGGAACCGGACTGTGGCGGCATGATACCGTCCATGAAGTTCTTCCGTGCCATGACATTGGCGTGCCAGAGGGCGTACCCGGCGGTTGCGAAGGACTCGGCAAACTTCTCCTCCGGCGCATCGATGCCGTACCGGTCCATGGTCATCATGAAGCTGAGCTGGACATAGATGTCGTCCTGATAGATGGAATTTTCGATCGACTTGAGATCCCAGTTGATGGGATCTTCGTAGGTTGTACCCTGTGCGCGGA
>CAYWBT010000401.1:0-1548 GCA_964456585.1 uncultured bacterium | reverse complement strand
CCCCATTATCAGTGTCTAACTTTTGTACCCGAAAATTCAATTTAACGCTGAACCAGGACAAGGAAGGAATATCCATGATACGAACGATATACTGTATCGTATGCGTTTTCCTGCTCTGCATTTCTATGACCGCGGCGGCACAGAACATGATCGACTCCCGGCCGTACGATCCTGAAGTGGATCCGGATATCGACATGTTCATCTCGGACTGGCGTGAATCGACCCCCCGCAAAAACTACGGATCCCTCGTCGAGCGCGATATATTCACTCCCTGTACAGGCGACCCGCTCAAACCGACGACACGCGGCGCCGTACTTACCGACCTCAACCGCTTTTCCTTCGCGGTGCTTCAGAAACGCACGAACACGACGCCTTTTACTCCAGAAGATGAACAGATTATCTTCTACATCGTTTCGGGAAAAGGATCGATCAAGGGCGGCTCGAAAACCTACGCCCTCCACCCGGGAGTTATGGTGCTCGTACCGGAGGGGATTGAATTCACCTTGATGAATCCTGGAGACGAAGTGCTGAAAATGTACCTGGTCGCCGAACCGGTACCGCCAGGATTCACCCCTTTAACGGAACTGTTTGTAAAGGATGAGAACACGATGCCCATCACGACGACGCATAGCCACTGGTACCATATCCTCAAGGCGATGTTCACTGGCGTTCGCGGCAATCTCGCGACGCTGGTCGGTTTTTGCCCTGTCTGGTTAGATCCCATGACGATGGGCAATCCTCACAGCCACGTAGAAAAAGAAGAGGAAATCTGGTTCGTGCTCGAAGGAGAGGTCATCGTTCTCCTTGGCAAGGAACTCCGCCGCCTGAAGCCGGGTATGGCGTTTAAAGTCCCCCCGAATGGTACGACGCCCCATTCCAGCATCAACGTTTCGGATGAACAGATCAAGCTTGTCTGGTTCATGGTTATCAAAGATTACGATCGCCGCTGAGACCGCGGTTTCCGTCCAGCGGAAGGACTGAATTCGGAAACTCGCTGTGGCTCGTGAAGCAAGAAAAGCAAAAATAAGGGAGATCGCAATACTCTTACCAGATACGACCTGTCAAGGCTGGGAAGAACCCGAAGGGCTCAGCCTTGACAGCCATAATAATATCTTGTGGCAAGGGGAATTGAAAATCCCCATTATCAGTGTCTAACTTTTGTACCCGAAAATTCAATTTAACGCTGAACCAAGACACTCTGTGTTCTCTGTGTCAAAAGAATACTCTTGTTTTTGAGGTATCTGACGAAACATAAAAAATTATTCATCGCATTTTTTTCTCTACTGTCGTTGATATTTTCCGGAAGTGTAACATCCTGCAGCGAGAGAATTCTATTACCAACAGGTCCCGGTTCTGAAATAATTACAATCGACGGCGACACAGAAAAAATCACATGGGACACCGGCGGAAATCTCGTCTGGGATGCGCCGGTGGGCGACCGTGTTCTTTTTGCTTTCCCCCTGCCGCGTGGAGTTCGTTTCGAGGACTTCGGTCTCTGCAAGTTTGACCTTATGATAGAAGGCGGCCCGGTGGATGTGATGGTTTTTC
>CAYWBT010000400.1:0-1550 GCA_964456585.1 uncultured bacterium | reverse complement strand
GACCCGGTCGAAGCAATTTTATTGACGGATCAGGGAGAAGCACTTCATTCCTATACGTTCAGTGTAGCCGCCGCGCGATATGGGAATAGTTTTGAAGACTATTACCGGATCCGGCGTGGTATGTCCGGGAATGAGTACTATCGGTATGAGATGCGACTTGGAATGGTTCGTGGGAAAAATTACGGATTAGACGAGATTATTTTCCGTGGCGACTCATACAGTGGTCTTATAACCTTCAACCCATTGCGTGATGATGTCCAGCGGTGCCAGCTTCAGCTCAACGATATTATATATCGATTTGATGCCTTTAACAGGCCGGTTGATATCACGGATGCGTATTTCAATTTCAATCGAATTGTGGAGAGAGAAGTCATCAGCGATGAAATGAGAACCGCGTTGATGAATCGTGAACGTGTCCGTATCGATACATCCGGCAACAAGCAATTTGTTGATAATCGTGTGAATGATAATGCGCGGAGCGAGTACGCGGTTGACAGAGCGATTGAATCTGTGTTTCCGCAAATGGAAACATGCTTTCTCGATCGTTACCGCCGTGATGAAGTAGATCCCGGAAATATGCTCGTGTCATTCACCATTGCGATCGACGGCATTATATCTTCCCAAAACGTTATCGAGGTTGAGGGCATCAACAGTGAAGACTTTATGAACTGTATCCTCAACGTTATCAGGAACTTGGAATTTGATGCAATTGAGGATATGCCCCTTGAGGGAACAAGTATCGTGAAGGGACCCGCCGAACCGGTGAACGTCCTCTATCCCCTCGATTTCATGGTTTATATTGCCGATTAACCTCGGGAAACAGCGTGGTTTGAAAAAAGGGCAGAACAATCTGCCCTTTTTTTATTGTTTCAAAAGTGTTTGAAAAGAAAAAATGGAATTGCTTTTCCATCAATTATAGAATATATTTAAACTCTTTATATATTATCTCTTTCATAGAGGTTGTATGTTCGAAGAACTCGCTGGTAAATTAGACGCTATTTTTAAAAAAATCAAGGGGCAGGGCAAGCTCACCGAAGTAAACATCAAAGATGCACTTCGGGATGTCCGTCGAGCATTTCTTGAAGCGGATGTCAACTATCGGGTCGCCCGGCAGTTCCTTTCGGATGTTGAGGCGAAATCTCTCGGCAGCAGGGTGATGAACAGCATCACCCCGGGACAACTGATTGTAAAAATTGTCCACGAGGAACTTGTTGAGCTGCTCGGCGGTGCAACGAAAACCCTGCAGCTGAACGGACATCCTTCAGTCATTATGTTGTGCGGACTTCAGGGTTCGGGTAAAACGACATCGATTGCAAAACTTGCACGATACCTCAAGATAAGGGGAATACAACCACTCGTCGCGAGCGCCGATGTGCATAGACCGGCAGCGATAGAACAACTCAGGGTGCTTGCGGAACAGCATGGACTCGATTCCTATCCAGCCAGTACGGAGAGCAAACCAGAGGACATCGCGGTCGGTGCACTGTTTCAGGCACGAGACAAGAGTTACGACGCGCTCATCCTCGATACTGCCGGAAGGCTTCATATCG
>CAYWBT010000399.1:0-1559 GCA_964456585.1 uncultured bacterium | reverse complement strand
CGGCATACGAGATGTCGTTACGTGACTGGAGATCAGACGTGTGCTCTTCCGATCTGACCACCGAGGGGCGCCCGAACCCGCCGCCTCGAAAAGCTCTTGTCCCACTCCTCGCTCTGAAAAAGCCCATGCTTCATGTAATATCTCCGGGTGTTGCCGTGAATACGATCTCATCGACGCCGCACTGGGCGCACCGTACGTTTCTCTCCTCAAAATAACAAAAAAGCTCACGGTATAAAAGCGTTTCTTCATCAGGGTTTGTATTATTACATGTAATACGGACCTTCCTTTTGTATGCCTCCGCGATATTTATGTCTGGTATCCATCAGCCGTTAACTCGGATGTCCCGTATCATGACTGCCTTCTCCGGAAAAAATTCTGTACAATCGCCCCCGTTTATACTATCTTAAAAACCGGACGACAGATCATCATACCAGCCATCGGCGCTTGGCAGGATCGGGGCGCGTAAAGCCGTTCGCCGACGGGTACATACAGACGTTTTGAAAGGGAAAGTCATGCGGCATAAGCGGGTACTGGTTACCGGGGGGGCCGGATTTCTCGGCTCGTACGTGTGTGAGCGGCTGGTCCGGGAGGGATGCGATGTCATCTGTCTCGACAATTTTTTCACCGGGAGGAAGGAGAACATCTACCACCTGCTCGACAGTCCGAATTTCGAGTTGCTTCGCCACGACGTGACCTTTCCCATCTACCTCGAGGTGGACGAGATATTCAACCTTGCCTGCCCGGCGTCCCCCATCTACTACCAGGTCGACCCGATACAGACCACGAAGGTGAACGTCCTCGGAGCGATTAACATGCTCGGGCTGGCGAAACGGGTGAGGGCGAAAATACTCCAGGCCTCCACGAGCGAGGTCTACGGCGATCCGGAAGAACATCCCCAGCGTGAAACCTACTGGGGCAGGGTCAATCCCATCGGCCCCCGCTCCTGCTACGACGAGGGGAAACGGTGCGCCGAGACGCTCTTCTTCGATTACTACATCCAGAACAGGGTGAATATCCGCGTTGTCCGCATCTTCAACACCTACGGTCCCCGGATGGCGGCCGACGACGGCCGGGTGGTGTCCAACTTCATCATTCAGGCGCTCAAGAACGAGGACATAACCATTTACGGCGACGGGCTCCAGACCCGCTCATTCTGCTATGTGGACGACCTCATCGAGGGGCTTTTCAGGATGATGAACGGCTCCGACGACTTCATCGGCCCGGTGAACATCGGCATGACCGCGGAAAACACCGTGCTCGAACTTGCCGAGCGGATCATTGCGCTCACCGGCTCGAAATCGAACATCACCCACCATACCCTGCCGAAAAACGACCCCGTCCGGAGAAATCCCGACATCACCCTGGCGAAGGAACGCCTCGGCTGGCAGCCGACTGTCCCGCTCGACGAGGGCCTCGGGAAAACCATCGCGTATTTCAGGGAGGCACAGGTACTTTGAATATTTCACGGTTACTATGAAGCAATGAATTTATTAATATTTTAAAAGGTATGGAGTACTCAATGAGACATCTATACGTCAACAATTTCCGTGGATTCAAGG
>CAYWBT010000398.1:0-1562 GCA_964456585.1 uncultured bacterium | reverse complement strand
TATTCGGGGGTACGTCCGCCCACGATATCGACACGAGCGACACCGGGCAGCATCAGAATTTTGGGTTTGACCATGTAGCGTGCCGTTTCCCACAATTCGGTGATATCGTGGTTCGCGCCGGTCAGGCTGACACCGATGATGGGAAACGCCGAAAATGTGACACGCCAAACAGTTGCTTCGGCGTTTGAGGGCAGGCTCCCGCGAATCTGACCCATCCTGCCGATAACGTAATGTTCCGACTGGATCATGTCGACGCGCCAGTTGAAAAACACATTGATTTCTGCGGAACCCCTGCCAGTGGCGGAGCGAATGTTGACCACACCCGGGATATCCTTCATCGATTCCTCGATGGGCCGGGTGATTGTTGCCATCATCTCGTCTTCCGGCATCACACCATTGTCGACGAGAATGACGATTCGGGGAAAATCAGTCTGGGGAAACACCGACGACGGCATCCGTGTGATGGCATAGATACCTCCGAGACAGAGCGCAATAGTTATGAACGTAATAACTGTTGCATTCTGTATGGCGAACCGTCCGAGTGCCGAATCGTTCGCAGTTGTCGATGTGTTCTGTTCCATGTTCACTCAATACGTACCGTGGCTACTGTTCTACTATCCGTACTTCAGAGGAATCAGGCAACCCGTATGCACCGGTAACGACGATAAGTGTGCCGGGTATCAGGGTGGTATCCGACACCTCCGTTAGACCGTTTTCCTGAAACCCGACCGTGACCGGGCATTTGACTGCCTTCCCTCCTGTTACGATGGCGACGGTCGCTTGTCCGTCAGGATCAATCACCACGCTTTTGGAGGGTACTGCCAGGCAATCGGTATGCTCGGTATACGCGATCGCGATCTTTACAAACTGCCCGGGCCGCAACGAGGTATCTGCCGGCAGCGATATCAGCACGTCCACGGCATCATTCATGGGATCTATATCCTCTCCCACGGCACGGACGACGCACTTGATGCCGCCGGACGCGCTGTCATCTGTTGTCGCATGTACGAAAACCGGTTGTCCAGCGGTTACCGCCCCTATTTCCCTGCCGGGTACTTTCGCCATCACAATCAGATGGTTCCGGTTCCACATGTTGGCCATGACATCTGCGGTATTCACTGTTTCGCCGATACGAACCGCGATATCACCGACAGTACCGGAAATGGGAGCTTTCACCTCGAGCAACACACGTTTACGCTCCGCCGACGTAAAAGTACTCCGGGCTGATTCCACCTGATTTTGTATTTCGAGAAACTGTTTTTCGGACGTGGCATCGATTTCCTTCATTTGTTTCTGACGGTTGAGTGCTTTTTCCGCAGTCGCCAGTGTATTCTGCGCTTCCCGGACGCCAGCATCTGCAAGCGTCGTATCGAAAACAAACAGTATCTGACCCTCTTTGACATATTGGTATTCCGAGCAATTCACTTTCGCTACAACACCGGTCACCGGTGCGGTTATACGAACTGATCCGGGTAGAACATTGCCCATACCCGGATCGGGCTGCACTGTTCCATATGCCACTATATACCCGTGAAGCGTCACCTGTTTTACCGTATCGACCG
>CAYWBT010000397.1:467-1568 GCA_964456585.1 uncultured bacterium | reverse complement strand
GGTCATCCGGGTGAATAATGTCTCCAAATAAGACTGCCCTGTCGGTCACCAGTTCATCGGGAGTATATCCGGTAAGATCGAAACAACCCTCACTGACAAACTCCATCGGCCATCCCGGTTCATTATAACATCGGTACGCCATTCCAGGTAAATTGCTCATCAATGTATGTAAACGCCGCTCACTCTCTCTGAGATCCTGAGTACGTTCATCGATGCGATCTTCCAGTTCGAGGTTGAGCGCCGTCAATCCCCGGGATATTGCATCGAGCTCATCCTGGAGCAGTGTAATCCTTTGATGCGCTTCATCGAGCTGTTTCTGTAATTCGTCTTCTTTCACCGTGTCGCGCCTTTGACTACCACAATCGTTGCATCGTCGGTTTCCCGCCCCAGCTTTTGAAGCATATGCCCCGCAAGGGTGGTCGCGGAACCGTGCAGCACATCGGAGAAATCATTCCAATTCCAGTGGGATACGATTCCGTCGGAAAAAAGTGTCAGAATATAATGCGGCTCCCAGATTTGTTCGGTCATCACCGGCCGTATCGGCCGCGCGCCGATAATGCCCCGCCGCGCGAGAAATCCCTGCGGTTTCTGGTTACCGTAAACACGGGCTTCGATGTTTCCAACCGTCGCATAGTTGAGAACGCCGCTCTTCCAGTTGATGAGGGCGAGAGCCATGACCACACCGCGGGTAGCGCGGCACGACCGTTCGACTCCAAGAAAAATGTCGGATAAACTCAAATCATAATGCGCGTCGATAAACTGCCGGGCTTTTTCGGATGCCCTGTGCGCAAACTGACCATGCCCGAGACCGTCGATCACGGCGACCAGCACGTTCGAATCCCATTTCTTTATAACAAAAGCATCGCCGTTGACAGGCATTTTCGGATGCGGCCGTGTCGCGGCGCCCACATCGAGCGGGCACTCATCTCTCATGCTTTCTTCGGTACGCAGCCAGCGAACACAGACTACGCGTGTATACGGTTCCGGTTTCCGGCTCGATTCGATATCGACACTGTCCATCAAACGGTTAACCGTTCCGAGTCCGTATCCGAGGATAAAATAAAAGAGCTGGAGAAGAGGCAGGCCCAGTTCAATCAGGAA
>CAYWBT010000397.1:0-457 GCA_964456585.1 uncultured bacterium | reverse complement strand
GCCGGAGGTCGAAAACCCATCGGTCATCGCTTCTTCCACATCGACGATTCCGGGGCCGCGGTCTTCCGCCCTGATTTCGAGGCCATCCTTTCCATCCCGGTGAACGGGGGACATTGTCAGTACACCGCCTCGGGTGAATTTCACCAGGTTCGAGGCAAGCTCACTCGAGACAAGCCCCAACTCCTCGCTGTCCTTTTCACCGAACCCGACAGCAAGAGCCATCTCCCGCGCTGTTCTCCGGGCCTCATATACGCGGCTGCCATCATCGATGGCAAGCGAGATCGATTCAGCCTTTTTCACTCTATCGCTTTCCCATCCACTTTCGTACGGTTACCCGCGTTCCCTTGCCAGCCTCCGACAGGATGTCGAGCTCTCCCATGAGGCGCTTCGCACCCGGCAGACCAAGCCCCAATCCTTTCCCCGTTGTAAACCCGATTTCCATGGCCTGTTCGATATC
>CAYWBT010000396.1:0-1571 GCA_964456585.1 uncultured bacterium | reverse complement strand
GGGACTGCTGCTCCGTGCGAAGGATGACTACGGCATCGACATAAATAAGACCTTCTTCATCGGTGATTCCTCCCGCGACATGGAAGCGGCGTCACGAGCCGGGGTCCGTGGTATTCTCATCGACACCGGGCTTGGACTCGGTGAAAAACGGTTTGAGGATACTGCCGCCGAATTTCGCGCCGATGACCTCGTTGAAGCCGCCCGTATCGTGCTCCGCGAAAGCAAGTAAGCGGAGTGAATTAACCACAGAGATTCACCCTCCCCCATCGGATTACCGACTGTAGTACATTGCTCAAACACCGCATACCTTCACACCGGCAGCTTTCCTTCTGAAAGTTTTGTTTTGACACGGCCGAAGAAATTATTATATTAGCTATATCGCTATATTTATTGGAACATTTTTCTGTTTTTTTCGTCATACTTTATGTATACTCTTGTCATGGAACATGAAACGACATAATAATCGAATTTTTATGACCGAAAGGATAGACGATGAACATCAAATACTATGTTACGATACTCTTCGCCGCGGTAATTCTCGTGCTGGCGTGCGGGAAGAACGATGGATCGGCGGAGGTGGAAAACAACGAAGTGAAGGCATCGCCGGCACAGGCTGTCCAGAGCACAACAGTGGAAACGACGTCCACCGCATCGCGCGACGAGCACGGCTGGTTCCACAACTGGGATGAGGGGCTGGCAGCGGCAAAGCGTGAAAACAAACCGATTCTTGTCGATTTTACCGCTGACTGGTGCAAGTGGTGCGAGGTTATGGACGAAAAAACGTTCTCGGCACCTGAGATAAAGGAAAGATTCGCTGCGGACTGGATCACCATCAAGGTCGATACCCAAGACCAGGAAACCACGGGAACGTTCAAGGACAAGACTCTTTCGTACCGTCAACTCGCCGGGGCGTTCGGTGCGAACAGCCTCCCCTCGTTCCTGTTCATCGACAGGAACGGCGAGCCGGTCACAATCATAGCCGGTTATCGTGAGAAAGGGGAATTCGCTCCGATTCTCGACTACATAAATAAAGAGCTATATAAAGAAAACATCAAGCTTGGCGAGTACATCGAACAACATTCATAAGCGGAACAGACTATGATCAGCTCAGGCAACAAACGAGTCGTTCAGATTTCACTTTTCATTACATTTCTCGTTTTTATCGTGGCCGGTATCATGCGGAAGGAAGTGTATGATATCATAACGAACGCCACGTTGATCTGTCTTTCGTGTATCGGGTTGAAATAACACATGGTTATTGGAAAGATCAAGCGGATCTGGTGGCAGACGGCCGGGATTCTCATCTTCAATACGCCATTCATCGGGCCGAATCTCTACACATTTCTGACCGTACCTGTTCTCAACTGTTATGCGTGCCCGCTCGCCCAGGGGGCATGCCCGATCGGGACGATCCAGCATTTCCTGATCATCGGCACAATCCCCTTTCTGGCGCTCGGCATGATCGGGGTGTTCTCGGCAACTGCGGGCCGTTTTTACTGCAGCCACCTGTGTCCCTTCGGCTTTTTGCAGGATCTGCTCGGAAAAATCACACGGAAAAAAATTTGCCTTCC
>CAYWBT010000395.1:0-1586 GCA_964456585.1 uncultured bacterium | reverse complement strand
GGTACTTATTTTCGTGAACGCTTAAGTTTACCGGCGGGTCTATCTTGCGGTCATACCGGCCGTAATAGAGACAAAACTTCTTAAGGTGAAAGTATTCGTCCTTTAAATCCCAGGGTCTGCGGCTAAAAGCTTCCAGAGCAGCGCTGACCTTTTCCGGGTTTTCGGAGTGGTAGAAGGTCCACTGCTGGTATTCCGGGTAATACGTTTTCTCGCCGGTAAGTTCCATCCAGGTCAGGTTTATGCCGGGTAGGTGTTCCAGGTTTCTGGCCCAGCAGGGGTATTTACGGCACAGCTCCAAATGGACTTCACCGATGACTGTTGACATTCGGCACCAATCGTCCACAGTCATCCCATCAGATAGGATGAATCGGGTATCAAAGTCACTCATACCCGGAATCAGGTCGCGGAACATCCACTTGCCGGCAATCGCTTCAATCTTTTCGAACCGGAACCTGCACCTTTCATAATAGGTGCGGATGTACTGGGCAAAATCGTTCTCGGGTTTGGGCGCAAATTTCATGAATTTACGGTAACCTCGCGGTTTTCTCGGGCCGATCGGTAGACGGCGTCAAGTAGAATGTTGGTTTTTATGGCTTCGGCGAAGGAAAACTCCGGTTGTTGGTTTTCCCGGATTGCGTTGACAAAGGATTCAACCAAAGGGAGGTGGACATTATCAGCGCAGGGAAGTTCCAAGTTTTCCACCTGACGGCCAACCGTCTTGACCACCGGACCTTTATCGTACGGCAGCCAGTTCACTTTGGCTTCGGTTCCCACAATCTCAAATTCGTGATGCCAGGTCTTGGAGTTCCAGGCAACTGAAGCGTTTACTCTGGCTCCGTCTCTTAAAGTCATGATGATGCTGGCGGAATCCTCAACCTCCCAGCGATGAACACTAATGCCTGCTTTAAGTTTTCTCGACTTAAGCTGTTGAGATAGGACTCCAACTCGTTATCTGGCGTGGAGGATGTCTTCCCCGACAGCCCTGCGATCCGCTCCTGAACATCGGAAGACAACATGGGCGCGTAGGTGCTGTCGGTGATCTCAATGCTGTCATGCATCAGGTTCATCGACACCGCTTTGTAATCCGCCATTGTCTGCGCATGCAGCAATCCGTACACGGCATGTCCATGCCGAAATTTATGCGGTGATTTGAATGGTACATTTGCCAGTGAAAACAACAATTCCAACCGCTTTTGCAAAGCCTGCGGACGGGTCTTGCCAGGTTCTTCAGAAGATAAAAACTGATCTCCCCATGAATGGGCAATGGGCGCGTACCAGGGAGTCGAAGCCGGTAAAGTAGACCGAACGATCCTATCCCAGTGGCGAACTGCATCGAGCAGCTCAGGAATATTCAAGAGAAAGGTCGTTGCCTTCTTGCTGTTTTTCGTATGGACGCCCAACTCCGGCCACTGGCGGATGGTGAGATTATCCAGATCCACCGCTGAAATGGGGAGGGTTGTAAAGGCGCCCGCGCGCATTCCAGACAGGAAAAGCATGGCAGCTGCTGCTTGATCACGACATAAAGCCAGATTGTTTTCGGGAACAGGAACAGAAAGCAATTTCTGGACTTCTTCGATCGTGACAAA
>CAYWBT010000394.1:0-1604 GCA_964456585.1 uncultured bacterium | reverse complement strand
CGCCGAATGCGAGGATGATGCAATGGGCGTCGAGGTCACGTCTATCGAACGGAATGGCGTGAGGGTGTCGAAAGCCCGTGCGGCAGAAATCCAGATGATCTGGACCCGTCTTGTGGAGCAGGTTATTGTCAAGGCATCTGTTCATGACGGGCGGACCACCCTGCCGCTGTACATCCCCACGGCCGGTGAGGAGGATTTCAGCATCGGCTCGGTCTACCAGGCCGGCAAGATACGGTTCCGGATCACCCGCATTAAACTGCGCGAAGGAGCCCTGATGAAAAAAGAAGGGTGGAAGGCGTATGCCAGAAAGATAAAACGGATCTACGGGACCCGGATCTGATAGTTCACGCCATTACGTCTCGTATCGCCTGTTCAAGCTCCTCCCGGTGCACAACACGTTCGAAACGTTTCACTTCGGCATCACCATTAAAAATGATGATCGTCGGTGTGACGTGTAATCCGTACCGGGAGAGATGTTCCTTATTTTTCAGGGCATCAATCTCTTCAATTTCGATGCCGAGTGCCTTGCTGACCTCCCTGTTGATGGGGGCCTGCTCCTCGCATCCCATGCATCCTTCCTGATTAAAGCAAAGGACCCTCACGACCATAAGTGAATGAGGGAGGGGAGGGCATATATACCCTCGCGTATTAGCCCCGTATTACCCGGCCAGTTCGCTGAGAACAATATCCGCGTAGGCATACCCGTACCGGATATCGAGGCTGTCGGCCTGTTTATCAACCACTTTAGTGAGGCGTATCGGAATTTCAGGGGTTGTATTGTCAACGGAAATAATTGGGGCTGTCGAAAAGCCGAGCGGCACCCAGTCTCCGACCTTCACGTCACTGAAATTCCCGCCGAAGTTTTCGAAATTTTCCACGGAGAGGGTCCATACCGGAGGTTCGGGATATTCAAACGACACCCGTTTCCGATCATTCTGGCGCAGGCCCTCGCATGCATCACTTATCGTGTTCAGCTCGAAAGACAGGAGCGCATACTGACCGATCTTGTAGAACTGCGTTCCATCGGAAACGTATGCATCCACGGGGACGATCTCCTCCGTAATGTTGCCGCCTACTTCCATTACAATCGGCTGTGTCACGAGCACGCCCTCTCCCGCTTCAATGGCGCTCTTCATTACCTGCTGGTTCGAGGTGAGCACGGCGAACCCGCTCTCGTCACGGAGCGTGAAGTCGATGGTTGCCGCATTCCCGGATTGTGCGGTTTTCAAGACAGAGAAAAACCCCATATTCAGTGTGAATCCGGCAACACAGATGACCAGAATGAAGAGTGCCCCTATCTTCATATAATTCGGCGAAGAATCAGGTTTCTTGCTTTTCTTCTGCGCTTTCATCACATACTATTCGCACTCCCATGCAGATAAACCAGTATTATGGGACATAACTGTGGAGGAGCGCGGAAGAGACACGACACAAAAAATGGCCTGTTTCATAGGGTGGAATCCCACATAATTCTATTTTTCCTGTCCATATCACGTCCCACGAACGCACTTGAGGCAGCCCAATAAACTATTAATACTATAATCCTTAACCTACAGTTAAGTCCGGCCGTTTCCGGATGAAGAGAGGTGGAGGTACCAAAAATG
>CAYWBT010000393.1:0-1606 GCA_964456585.1 uncultured bacterium | reverse complement strand
AATTTCTCATTCCAAGTGCGTGTGAGCGTGTACCATGAGTTTCGTCGGAGACCTGGTGTATTCTGCGCTGAGAGGATTTGAATATGCAGGAAAAAATTGGGTTTGATAATGAAAAGTATATACGGGAACAGACAGCGGCTATCCTGGAAAGGGTCGAGGGGTCGAACGGTAAATTATACCTTGAATTTGGCGGAAAGATTTTATTCGACTATCACGCCGCACGGGTTTTGCCGGGCTTCAAACCAAATACAAAAATACAGCTATTACAGCAACTTAGAGATGAATCGGATGTGATCCTCTGCATTTATGCCGGTGATATTGCCCGTAAGAAGATACGGGCCGATTTTGGGATTACGTATGATTCGGATGTGCTCAAGACAATAGATGATTTTGGAGAGTGGGGTATTCCGGTACGGGCAGTCGTTATAACCCGGTATGAAAATCAGCCCTCCGCCACAGTATTCAAAAATAGACTTGAACGACGAAACATACAGGTATACACGCATAAATTTACCAGAGGATACCCAACGGATATCGATGTCATTGTCAGCGAAGAGGGCTATGGGGCAAACGAGTACATAGAAACCACAAAACCTATTGTTATTATCACCGGCCCCGGTCCGGGAAGCGGGAAACTGGCAACCTGTCTCTCGCAATTATATCACGATCATCAACGGGGTATAAGATCGAATTATGCGAAGTTTGAGACGTTTCCCATCTGGAACCTGCCGCTCAACCATCAGGTTAATGTTGCCTACGAGGCGGCGACCGCCGACCTGAAGGATGTAGTGCTTATCGATCATTTTCATCTGGAGGCCTACAATAAAAAAACGGTCAACTACAACCGTGACATCGAGGCGTTTCCCCTGCTGAAGCGGATACTGGAAAAAATCACTGATGCCCCTTCGGTCTACAAGTCACCGACGGATATGGGGGTGAATCGAGCGGGTTTCAGCATTGTCGACGATGAAGTAGTTCGGGAGGCGTCTTCCCAGGAAATAATTCGAAGATACTTCCGGTATGCATGCGATTATGTGATGGGAATGGGTGAGAAGGAAACCGTCCAGAAGATAGAACTCATCATGGAAGACCTCGCCATAAAGATTGGCGACCGGAATGTGGTTGCTCCTGCCCGTCAGGCGGCAATTGAAGCACAGGAGAAAGAAAAGGGGAAGGAGGGTATTTTCTGCGGAGCTGCCATCGAGTTAAAGAACGGGGACATCGTCACCGGAAAAAATTCTACCCTCATGCACGCGGCATCGAGTCTCATCCTGAATGCGGTGAAACGACTGGCGGAAATTCCCGACAAAATGGATTTATTGCCGCTTACCGTATTGGAATCGGTGAGTCACTTCAAGAAGGATCTGCTCAAAAGGAAAGAGGTAAGTCTCGACCTCGAAGAAACCCTGATTGCCCTCAGTATCAGCGCGGCTATGAATCCCGCCGCACAGATCGCCGTTGAACAACTGCGGGAGCTGAATGGCTGCGAGGTTCACCTGACGCACATGCCTACACCCGGGGATGTGGCCGGTTTACGGAAGCTGGGTGTCAACCTCACGAACGACCCGATCTTTCCCTCGAAAGATCTGTTCATCAATTGAACGGT
>CAYWBT010000392.1:0-1615 GCA_964456585.1 uncultured bacterium | reverse complement strand
CCGATGTCATCGAGAAAGCCGCACCGCACATCCGGGGACGTTTGCTGGTCTTCTTCCCCGGCCATCATGAGGGCAACAACTACCGTTTGCTGGATGCCCGGGATGGCTGGAACTATCTGGCAGTTCCTATAACCCTACATAATGGAGCAAATTCATGAAAAATCGAGAAATATTCCAACGTGATCCCGTTCAGTCCAAATTGCTAAATGATGGCGTTGCTGCTGTTACCGAAGCAACTACATCAAAGGAGATTGAAACTTTACGATTTGAAATTGAGCATTTTGTCTGTGAGGGACAGTACAAAGATGGCCTTGTTAGAATTCTGGAATCATACCTAGGCAATATCGATTCAACTGTACAACCAGCAGCTTGGGTGAGTGGATTTTATGGCAGTGGCAAATCGCACATGTTAAAAATGCTGCGCCATCTATGGGTAAACACAGAATTTGATTCAGATGGAGCTACATCACGAGGACTTACTCAACTACCTGATGAAGTTATGGATCTACTCAAAGAACTTGACACTCTTGGAAGGCGTTGTAATGGCCTGCATGCTGCATCAGGTACTTTACCCTCCGGCGGAGGAGAAAGTGTTCGTTTGGCTGTTTTGGGGATTATATTTCGATCCAAGGGGCTACCGGAGTCTTTGCCGCAGGCGCAATTTTGCTTATGGTTAATGAAAAACAGCATGTATGATCAGGTGCGGGACGCAGTTGAAAAGACAGGGAAAGATTTCAAAAATGAATTACATGACCTGTATGTCAGTCCGATACTCGCAAAGGCACTTCTGAAGGTAGACCCAAATTTTGCTCCTGACGAAAAACAGGCAAGAGCCGTTTTACGAAATCAATTTCCAGTTATTGAAGATGTGTCTACAGCGGATTTTATCAGAATTCTTCGTGAAGTCTTATCCGTTGACGGACAAATTCCATGTACTCTTATCGTATTGGACGAAATTCAGCTTTTTATTGGCGATTATCCTTTTAAGAGGAGCGGGCAGCCTCTGCTCCATTTCCTCCTGGCTCCATGGTGAGTTAAGGAGGAATGAACCGCCCTCAACAATGCCGTCCAGGAGATCGAACTGATCCACATAGGCCGGGTTGTGGCATGCTATGAAATCCGCCTGGGTAAGCTGGTAGGGCGACTGAATGCGATGGGGCGAAAACCTTAGGTGGGATACGGTGCTTCCACCCGATTTTTTCGCGTCATAGGCAAAATATGCCTGGGCATACATATGGGTGTTTTCACCGATGATCTTGATCGCGTTCTTGTTGGCGCCGACGGTTCCGTCAGCACCAAGTCCCCAGAACTTGCATCTAACCGTGCCTTCAAGGGAAGGATCAAAGTCCTCTCCCAGTTCAAGGGATGTGTGGGAGACATCGTCATCAATGCCGACGGTAAAGTGATTTTTAGGGACGACCGATTTCAGGTTGTCAAGTACCGCCTTTACCATGGCCGGCGTGAAGTCCTTCGATGACAGGCCGTAGCGGCCCGTGAGCACTCGCGGGGCCACCTTGAAGGGGGTCTTGCCGGCGGCCACGGCCTCGCCGATGGCGGTCATGACGTCCTGGTAGAGCGGCTCGCCGATGGCGCCCGGTTCCTTGGTCCGGTCCAG
>CAYWBT010000391.1:0-1619 GCA_964456585.1 uncultured bacterium | reverse complement strand
AAACCGGCGGATTCCACCAGCATTACGGCAGGGAGAATACCGTGCGGAACAACATCTTCGCCTTTGCGAAGCTCGGCCAGGTCATCAGGTCGCGCGCAGAGGAACACCTGAGTTTTACCTTTGAACGGAACATCGTGATCTGGGACGAGGGCCCCCTGCTGGGAAGCAACTGGGGCACAACACCCGGCACGTATGGAGACGACGGTTCTCTCAGGAAGGCAACATCGACGACTGACTACTACCGTCTCGACAACAACCTGTACTTCCAGACCACGGGCGAACCATTCACCTTCGCCGGCCTGTCGTTCGAAGAATGGCGCGCACGCGGGCAGGATGTACATTCTCTCATTGCGGACCCGCTGTTCGTTGATGCCCAAAACGGCGATTTCACACTCCGGGAAGGCTCGCCTGCCTTTACGCTGGGATTCGAGCAGATCGACTTGAGCGGTGTGGGACCGAGACAGGGCCGGTAACGACCAGACACTGAAAAAATTTGTGGTATGTGCTATTGGACGATTGCGAATACCGCATGCGTGCGTGTTGTGCTCAGAATTTGGCACACCCCTGAAAATTTACTTGTGTAAAAGGGATGTGTTGCCTATTTTTTGGAATGCTATACACGCTAAAAAGAACGTACACCCTTGAGGTTTTCTGACACAACGTCCGGGGGCAGGAATAGTTCGTTCATCCACAGGAACCGAGGAGTACTACCACATGCTGAAGAAAATCAACCATCTCTATAAAACGGCCGCTCTGACCCTGGTTGTTCTGGGTCTCGCCGTACCGGTTCATGCCACCGATTACTATGTATCCCAGACAGGATCGGATTTCGATACGGGGAGCATCGATTTCCCGTTCGTCACTATCCAGAAGGCGGCGGATGTCATGGAGGCGGGCGATACCTGCTATATCCGCGGCGGCGTCTATCGTGAAACCGTACGGGCAGATTCGGGGGGTAGATTCACCGCATACAACGGCGAGGATGTCGTGGTGACAGGCCTTGATCGGGTGGTGAAATGGGAACTATACCAGGACGGGATATACCGTGCCGCTAGCGAAGACGATGTCACCCAGGTGTTTGTCGACTGGGAGCGCATGAATGTGGCCCGATTTCCCAACATGGAAACTGATAACATGCTCGCTCCGACGCTCGGAACGGTTGATGAAGCAACCGGTGCTGAGTACCCGGCAATCTCAACCATCCAGGACGATGTCATCACCCAGTCAAGCGGCTTCTGGACCGGCGCCCGCCTGTTCCTGCTGGCCGGGAGAAAGTGGGTGGCATGGTGTGTCACCATCGAGGAACATTCCGGAAGCACACTTTCGTTCTCATGGCCCGGCGGCACCGGCGATCCCTATGTTCCGGCGTCTGGAAGTACCTACTTTATCACCGATACACTCAACGCCCTCGACACGGAACGGGAATGGTTCTATGACGATGAAGAGAATTTCCTGTATCTGATGGCTCCCGGAGGGGTTGATCCAACGACGCTGGAGGTTGGTGTACGGACGCGAATGCTCGCGTTCGATGCCGCGGGATCATCGGATGTGGAGATTGCGGGAATCACGCTCTTTGCCGGAGGCGTATCGTTCGATAATGCTGAGAACTGCGTGCTGGA
>CAYWBT010000390.1:0-1621 GCA_964456585.1 uncultured bacterium | reverse complement strand
CTCCACGAGCTTTTTTCGCCTTGATTCGAGCTCTTCTGCTGCGGATTCAATAACTTTTTCCTGGGATTCTTTTTTCCTGTCGAGATGACGTGCATAATTATACTTACTCTGGAGGTCATGCGCTGAAATTCTGCCCTGTATACTGTGTTCTACTAATTCTTCGTGACCGGCAATAGAATTATTAATGTTATTCAGGCTTGTTTTTTCATGTGTAAAATGGTTCAGTGCGACACCAAAATCGCGTTTTTTACTATCCTCGATGATTTCACGATAACGAAGTACGCTTCTGAACCTGAATCTGAACCGGTTCATGCTATACCTCCGACAGCATCCTCGAGTTGTGATAATGTCTCCTCCGGGGGAGTGTAAACTGCGATTTCCTGCCTGAGAAATTCATTGATAGCGTCAATCCGGTTTATTGCCCGGTCAATACGGGGATTAGAGCCTTTGGCATAGGCGCCGATGTTAATCAGATCCTCGGCATCGGTATAATCGGCATACATTTCAATGAGCTGCATCACCATTTTCATGTGCTTTTCTTCGATTATGTCTTTCTGGACACGGGAGATGCTCTGAAGAATATCAATAGCGGGGTAATGGCCGCGGTTTGCAAGCTTTCTCGATAGTACAATATGCCCGTCGATTATCGAACGCACCATATCCGACACCGGTTCGTTAACATCATCTCCCTCAACGAGCACAGAATAAATTCCGGTGATGGTTCCCTTGTCGGATGCGCCCGCGCGTTCGAGTATTTTCGGCATGAGAGCGAAAACCGATGGCGTATATCCCTTTGTTGTAGGCGGTTCCCCTGCTGAAAGACCTACCTCACGCTGCGCCATGGCTACTCTCGTTATCGAATCCATCATCAATACGACATTCTTCCCCTTGCTACGAAAATATTCGGCAATCGTGAGCGCCACCCTTGTGCCCTGAAGCCTCAATATGGAAGGCATATCCGAGGTTACCACGACAACAACCGACCGGGTAAGACCCTCCTCGCCGAGGTCATTTTCGAGGAATTCCCGCACCTCGCGGCCGCGCTCGCCGATAAGCGCGATAATATTCACATCAGCTACAACATTGCGTGCAATCATACCGAGGAGAATACTTTTCCCAATTCCGCTTCCCGAAAATATGCCGATTCGCTGCCCTTTCCCGATAGTCACTGCGCCGTCAAGGGCACGGATTTGAGTCCATAGCGGCTCGGTTATACGGTTGCGGATTAGCGGATTGATTTTTTCTCCCGTAAGAGGTAAACTGGTGGTTGTATCAACCGGGCCCTTACCGTCAATCGGTTTCCCGAAACCGTCCAGCACCCTGCCGAGCATACCGGGACCAACCTCTAACATGTAAGGATTCCCGGTGGCGGAAACCCTCATTCCCGGCGCTACACCCTCAAGGTCTCCAAGGGGCATAAGCAAAATGTTCTCGTCCCTGAATCCTACTACCTCGGCAAGAACCTTCCGCCTCCCGCCCAAATCAATCTTGCAGATTTCCCCTATCGATGCCTGAGGACCCCGAGATTCAATAAGCAGACCGCGTGATTCCCTGACAATACCGCACCGTTTAATGGTCAGTGTGCCCTTGACAATCTCGTCGTATTGAGCAAAAGGTAAAG
>CAYWBT010000389.1:0-1635 GCA_964456585.1 uncultured bacterium | reverse complement strand
AGGAGCACGCCGCCTGAAAGAAGCCGTCCCGCCTCCACGGTATCGTGTGGTGCCGACGGATGATGTCGCCGGTTTTATTTCATCCGGAAAAAATGCGATGGCAAAACACGTCGTATCGGCAGACGAAGAAATCCATGCGGGCGAGGAGGTGCTCGTTGTTTCCGGCACCGATGAACTCCTCGCTACCGGGACGGCTGTGCTGTCGGGCAGTGAAATGCTGGCATTTAATTACGGAGTAGCAGTACAGGTACGAAAAGGGAGGGATTAGATGATTCCTGGAATGAATCCGAAAAAGATGAAGCAAATGATGAAACAGCTCGGCATGAAAATGGACACCATCGAAGACGTTGAGCGGGTTGTGATCTATACGCCCCGCGGCAATTACGTCTTCGAACCTGCCGAGGTTGTTGCAACAACGATGCAGGGAGTCACAACCTATCAGCTGAACGGGGAACCCCGCTTCGAAGCTGCCGAGCTGGAGATTCCCGAGGAGGATGTCGTGCTCGTGATGGAGCAGGCGGGAGTGTCCCGTGACGCAGCCTATACGGCATTGAAAGACGCACAGGGCGATATCGCAGATGCGATCATGAAACTGACCGGCATATGATCGAACCGAACGACCGCATAATCCTTCTGCATGCGAACAGGGAATATTTTGTGCGTGCGGGAGCAGGAAAGCTCTCAACCGATCTCGGGATGATCGATCTCCCGGAACTGGTGGGATTGGGTCCGGGTGACGTGATCACATCCCATCTCGGCACGCCTTTTCACATCAGGATTCCCCGGCCGACAGACTTTTTTTCACATGCACGCCGGAGCGGAGCGCCGATGCTCCCGAAAGATATCGGGATGGTCATTGCCCTCACCGGCATGAACGGGCGCGATACGGTTCTTGATGCGGGAACAGGGAGCGGAATTGCATCAATCTTCTTCGGGGGAGTCGCACGCAGCGTGACAACGTACGAAATCCGCGAGGATTTCGCCCGGAAAGCAGAAATCAACATCCAGGAAGCGAAACTCAACAACGTCACGGTCATAGCAGGGGATGTTCTCGAAGCCAGCGGAGCATTCGATGTTGTGCACTTTGATCTCCATATCAGTGGCGATCACGTCATAAAAGCCCATGAATTGCTCACGCCCGGCGGATATCTTGCGACGTATACCCCGTTTCTCGAGCAGACCTTCACCGTCATGGACACCGCAGAAGGGCTCTTCGCCGAAGTCCATACTCACGAGCTGATTGAACGGGAACTCAGCCGGACTAACCGGGGCACACGGCCCTCAACACGCGTCTGTCATAGCGGATATATCACCATTGCCCGCAAATAACGGGAAAATACCTGCACAGCAGAATCTCATATTCCTCACCATTCCCACCGTCCGGGTGAGGAATAGCCTTAAATACCTCAACATAAGAATGTAAAGTAGGTATTCAGATGTCCATCACACACAGGCAGTACCGGTGTACTTTTGTGGACAATTCTGTCGTTTTTGCCTTCTTCTTTAGATAGGGAACCGGTTAACCGTGTTCCCGTGGAATGGATACAAATTCTGAATACCGCAAGGTGTTTTCCATGTTCGGAATTACTGACATACAGATCGTGATTGGCTATCTGCTCGCGCTGGGATTCGCGC
>CAYWBT010000388.1:0-1648 GCA_964456585.1 uncultured bacterium | reverse complement strand
TACGAAGTCTACCTTCCCCTGGCCGCCATTGTGATCCTCCAGACACCTAACCTCGACTCCTTTCTCGCCATCGAAAAGTACCTTCTCGAAAAACAAGGGGTATTCAAGAACCGAATCGTTCGCGGCCCGACCGGTTTTACCCTCGACCGCCAGACAGCAGACGAGGTCGACCGGCTCTACCGTCGTCTTACCGGAGTGCTTGATCGACAGGAGAAGTGATTGAGACCGGGTGATTCAGTACAACAGCAGTGTTCATAGCCATCATAATAATATTATTATAGCATAAATACTATTTGCATATATTGAAAAATAGTTTATATTATAGGGCACTGGAGATATGTACTGATATATTTCGTTGTACATCAGGTAAAAAACGAACATGAAGAATACACTATCACAAATAAATACAGGAGGAGTACATCATGGCAGAACATCTGACCAAGGAAACATTCCAGAAAACAATATTTGATTTCGAAAAGAATGAGGAGTGGAAATTCGAGGGTGACCTTCCCTGCGTCATCGATTTCTACGCCGATTGGTGCGGCCCATGCAAGATGGTTGCCCCGATCATCGATGAACTTTCCAAGGAGTATGAGGGCAAAATCAATTTCTATAAGATCGACACCGAGCAGGAAGCGGAACTTTCGAGCATGTTCGGCATCAGGAGCATACCGACGATCCTGTTTGTTCCCCTCGAAGGGCAGCCGAAAGCATCGATGGGCGCACTCCCCAAGGAGCAATTCAAGCAGGTAATCGATAATGAACTCATCGGAAGTGCTCAGGAAACTGCCTGAGAACGGCTGGTGCTTTCAGGAAAGTAAAAGTCTGACTACGCGCCTTGACATGATCGAGGGAGCGGATTGATGGATTCGAGGCATCTTCCGGACATAAACACCATTCACCGGGGGATGCCTCCTTGGTTTCTGGCACTGCAGGAGTAATGCGCAGAACGCCGGAGACTCGACCTGAGGAAACGGGCCGACTTTTTCCGCTCAATTTCAAGCCGATAATTCTTCTCGAGCAGATGTATGGCTTTCGTGAGGCTTTCTATCCTTTGTTCCATTTCACAGTACATGATACTCCTCCCCACTTTTTCCCGCTTTCCTTGTACTTCCCCTCTAGTATACCTATCGGTCGTTTTAGCGTGTATCTTCATAGTCGTTGAACCATGACGACTACGCCCCGGAAGTTTTCTTCCCTGATGGTTGTAGAGTACAAATAGTGTGCCAACGTGAAAACTGCGATAACACGACAAGAACGAATAACCGTATTACTATAAATAATAACAAGTTGGCACCGATCAGGCTGAAAAAGACGTGCTGAACAAAAAAAAGGGAATCGCGGCATATTTTTCCCCCCAGGAAATTCATTCTTCACATAAAGCGGTAGTGAATATCGTGCGACCCGCTCAGCTTCCCACAGGAAAAGCCAGCCGGCGCTCCGCTTCACCGGGTTAATCAGCGCATCTCACTATCTCGCGAAAAAAAAGAGGATTACAGATTTTATCTGCAATCCTCTTATTACGATGGGTACGATGCCGGCGAGAAACCTCTCCCGTCATGATCTCCCTGAGCGGCCGTTCCCAAATGGGTTCGTTCTACCTGACCAGGAGGAGCTTTTTCGTAACCAGTTTTCCGCCCGCATTCAA
>CAYWBT010000387.1:0-1663 GCA_964456585.1 uncultured bacterium | reverse complement strand
TATACCTAATATCTGCTACCGCCGTGACGACATGATTGTCTTGAACGCTCCCCGCCCATACATCAAGGATATTGACTCGCTGCCGTTTCCGGATAAAGACTTGTTTTTCGAGCGTGAGCCACTTCTTGCGCTGGATCTGTATCTTATTATGACCTCGAGGGGATGCCCCTACAATTGCACCTATTGCAGCAACAATATGTACCACGCAATTTACTGCGATGAAAAAAAACATGTGCGGCGCCGCTCTCCGGGAAATGTCATTGATGAACTGGTATGGATAAAAAACCGGGTGAAGATAAAAACAAGTGGCTTTCCTGGACGATGTTTTCACCATTTCACAGTCATGGCTTGAGGAATTTATTGAACCGTTCAAATCGAAGGACTCCCTTTCTACTGCTATGTCCATCCGAGCGCAATCAACGAAGACATCGTGAGGCTTCTCAAGGAAGGCGGATGCTACCTGGTCGGCATGGGGATACAGTCGGGCTCGGAACGTATACAGCGTGATATCTATCACCGAAGAGAGAGTAACAAAACCATCATAGAGGCGATGGCCATCCTGCATGACAATAAGATCAGGGTATAGGTTGACCATATTTTCGGGGCACCAACGGAAACCACGAGCGATCTCTCAGAGAGTCTCGACTTGTACCGGAAGATCAGGCCGGATATACTCATAACCTTCTGGCTGACCTATTACCCACGGACAGAGATCATCGAAATCGCTCGCGGGACAGGAATCCTGAATGATAAGGAGATTGAGGAAATTGAAAATGGATTTGTCGGTTATACCCATGGCGAGGGTTCGGTTCCCAAGGAAACAATACCGCTGATGATCAATTATGAATTAAAGATGGTTCTCAGTCCTCTCGTCCGGAACAACCGTTTGTTTTCATTACTATCAAAAATGCTTCCTTATATATACCGTTTAAACGATTATTAAGTTACGGGCTCTTCACGTTCAGCTCACTCCTTTTCAATCGTTACGGGATCCTGCGAAAATTCCACTACGCTTTGTCTCGTCACCGGGCACCATGAGGTGAGAAAACGCCCGTGGCGGAAAATTGACTTGAAAAACAGTATCCTTATGATTATTTTTAAATAACACTTCAGTATGATAGGCACATTGAACGAATCCGTCCTCAATCATATAAAAAAAATATCCGGAAGATACATGTAGACACGTTGCACCACAGTCGACAAAAAGTATACTAAAACCGGGTCGACTGATCATGAATTAAGGAAAACCTCATGACACAGCAAAAGCAAAAAGAATGGCATGAGCAGTGGCAGCTCCTCCGTGATGATGAACTTTTTCTGTTCCGGGATTGGATATACCCGAATACCCTCGATGATTTCAAGGACAGGGAGGTGCTCGAGTGCGGATGTGGCGGGGGACAGCATACGTCCTTTATTGCTCCCTATGCCCGTCATATAACCGCCGTTGATCTGAACAGTGTCGATATTGCGCGTGAGCGAAACGCTGAATTCACGAATATCGAATATATCGAGGCCGATATCGCCTCCATGAATCTGGGCAGACAGTATGATATCGTGTTCTCCATCGGAGTAGTGCACCATACGGACAATCCTGACAAAACCATGAAAAACCTGGCGAAACATGTCAAGCCGGGCGGTCGGCTGATCGTCTGGGTGTATTCTG
>CAYWBT010000386.1:0-1688 GCA_964456585.1 uncultured bacterium | reverse complement strand
CACGTTGTACTTCACGATCGCGGCAGTCTCCGCGCCCGACAGGTTCAGGTACAGGGTGATGTAGAGGGAATAGAAGAGCGCGGTGAGGATGGTGAAGAGTATCGTGATCCGCCGCCGGAAAAAGAACGACGCACACATGATCGAGAGGAAGTAGAGCCCGACGAATGATGATTCAATAGCGCCCGTATAGTGTATGATCGAGGTGATGATGAAAACATCGAACGCGATTTCAGTGGCGAGGAGCGGAAGATGCACGCCGGTGAGCCGGTGTGCGATAAAATAAAGGAACGTCAGGAGATACGTCCCGATGAGGAAGATCGTCATGGGTGTTTTATCGATCATCCCTTTCGGATAGATCAGAATCGCCGTTCCAAGGGTTGCCGTCACGATCGCCGGCCTGAGGATGAGCATCCACCGGGTTATCTGCCAGCGATAGGACATCTGGAGCTCGGCCAGCTGCGAACCGCCCGGGTTCTCTCTGTCCCTGTCGCGTTTCATGCGTCACCTCTTGTGTCATCGATTTTCATCACGGTGACGACCCGCTCGACCGGATCGGAGAAAACAGAATCGTGGAGTCTGCGGGCGAGCGAGAAGAGTTCATCAATCGGTCCCTCGACGAGCGTGCCCATCGTGGTGACCTCAAAGGGAAGATTGCATCGGTCGAGGATTTTCAGAATCCGCGAAACCTGCTCCGACACATCGGGGCCGCCCGTTCCGAGCGGGTAGACCGCGATTTCCATGCGGGTCCTCCGGTTCATGACACCTCCTCGGATTCACGTTCCTTCCCGGCCCGCAGCACGAATTTGTCTATTTCGCCGCAGAGTTTGTGAATCGTTGCCGCATCGCGCCGTTCGAGCTTCGTCCGCGAGAAGACCCGCCGGAGGGATTTCATGTAGTTGTCTCCCTCGTTCCACTGCCTGAGGCCGAGCGCGGTGAGGGACCGTTCGAAGTGCTCATACATGGTTTCGAGTTCGCGTGAGGACGCCGGATCGAATTTCGGTTTCCGTTCCGGGAGGATCGCGGTGAAGAGTTCGTACGCAACGACCATCACCGCCTGTGAGAGATTGAGCGACGGCTGTGGAAGGGATGCGGGAATCGACAGAACGAGCTGACAGAATCTGAGTTCGGAATTCGAGAGTCCCTTGTCTTCCCGACCGAAGAGGATGGATACCGGGCCCTCAAGCGAGGCGGCGAGTATGTCGGGTGCGGCGGAACGTGGTTCCCGGAAGGGGATGCCATGCCGCTGACGCTGGGTTGTACCCGCGACGAACACGGAATCGGCGATCGCTTCCCCGAGTGTTGGGCAGACTATCGCCCGGTCAAGGATATCTTCGCTGCCATGAGCCATGTAACGCGCCTGCGGGTGGCCTTCAAACCAGGGATTGACCAGCACGAGCTTCGACATGCCCATGTTTTTCATGGCACGCGCGGTAGCGCCGATATTCCCCGGCACCTGCGGTTCCACCAGGACAAACCGAATGGCGTCCAGATTTCCGGACCTGTTCTTCATGGTGTCAGTATAATACGGTATCGTCGTGTCGGTTTCAAGATATTCGTGTGTCAACGTGTTCTGTCTGTTCATAAGTCATCGCTCGCGAGGGTCACGCGCACCGGGATCCGGTCTGTGCACCGGAACATGCGGCGTGACGAATCGGTCACTCCGCGGCTGCCGGTTCCGTCATCGTCTC
>CAYWBT010000385.1:0-1693 GCA_964456585.1 uncultured bacterium | reverse complement strand
TCCCCGACGAGAATCTCTCATAGCTGAAAGGATACTGAAGGAGATAAAGGAGCGGATCAGCTTTCTTCTGGATGTAGGTATGAACTATCTGAATCTGGCACGGGCTTCTGGAACACTTTCCGGCGGTGAGTGGCAACGTATCAGGCTTGCCACACAGATTGGTTCAGGGTTGGTGGGTGTTCTCTATGTGCTCGATGAGCCGACGATAGGTCTACATCCTCGGGATAATGTCAGACTTATTGCTACACTGAAACGTCTTCGAGATATGGGGAATACTGTCCTGGTAGTAGAACATGATGCCGAGGTAATGAGAAAATCCGACTGTATAATAGACATGGGTCCCGGAGCAGGCCTGCATGGTGGAGAGGTTGTCTTCCAGGGAACGCCTGATGAAAGCCGTATGTCTGAAAAATCCATAACGGGAGGGTACCTTTCGGGAAGACTTGCCATCCCTCTTCCCGAGAAACGAAGAGCATGTTCTAACCAATATATTATCCTGGAAGGGGCATCGGAAAACAATCTCAAGGATATTGATATCAAGATCCCTACAGGTGTATTTACCTGCGTTACCGGAGTATCGGGTTCCGGCAAAAGTACCATGATTATTGAAACATTGTACAAGGTACTCCGAAGGCGACTGAGCAGGCACAGGGGCAAGGGGGGAAAGATAAAAAAGATAAGGGATTTTGGAGGAATCGAAAGGGTCATCGTCATGGATCAACAGCCCATTGGACGAACGCCCCGTTCAAATCCTACCACCTATACGGGTGCCTTTACCCCTATTCGTGAACTTTTCAGCCAGCTTCCCGAATCGAGAATGCGTGGTTATAAGCTGGGGAGGTTCAGCTTCAATGTAAAAGGAGGGAGATGTGAGTCATGTCAGGGTGACGGGCTGAAGAGAATCGAGATGCACTTTCTTCCAGATGTTTACGTTACCTGCGATGTCTGCCAGGGTAAACGTTTCAACAGAGATACCCTGGAGATACTATACAAAGGTAAAAGCATCGCAGACGTCCTGGACATGACCGTCGATCAGGCCCTCTCCTTCTTTACTAATATACCCATAGTAAAATCAAAATTACAGCTTCTCTTCGATGTCGGTCTCGGGTATGTGAAACTGGGACAATCGGCAACGACACTCTCGGGTGGTGAGGCACAGAGGATTAAACTTGCCAGGGAACTGGGAAAGAGGCAGACGGCAAATACCTTGTATATACTGGATGAACCGACGATTGGTCTCCACTTTGCGGATATAGAAAAACTGCTTCACGTATTGACGAGGCTTGTGGATATGGGAAACACCGTTGTGGTAATAGAGCACAACCTCGACATTATCAAGTGCGCCGACCATATTATAGATCTCGGACCCGAAGGGGGCGACGGTGGTGGTGAGATTGTGGCCACGGGAACTCCCGATGAGATTGCAGCTGCGAAAAAATCACTGACGGGACACTTCCTTAAAAAGGTACTGTAAAGACTTCATATCTCAACAAATGCTAAATTCGGGAAAATAACCGCCACACAGTTCTCTTGTGTTCACCATTATTTCACAGTAGAATATAAACTCACATAGACGAGTCCACTTCAATAATAACCGATGGAAACTTTCCGCGACAAGGTGCCGGAAATCCTCGACCACGAAGAATAAGATTATCCCATCACCGATCGGGAACCATCGAAGTCGATGGCAGAT
>CAYWBT010000384.1:0-1699 GCA_964456585.1 uncultured bacterium | reverse complement strand
GAAACGGACCGATTGTTCACGATGTCAAGCTTAAGGTCAACGGCCGGTACCGCCCCGACATTTTACCGATCGTGATTCTCGATGACCTCCGCCGTGAGCGCATCACCGCGGTGACGGATCGGGCGCAGCAGCGATACCTCGACCCCCGTTCAGGTATCCAAATGCAGATCTCGTTCGACTCGGTCTCAATCAACGAGAACATACCAAAATATCTTGACTACCTGAACATGAACGACTACCGAAGGGGCTTGAGCACGAAGACGCTGAATGACACCTTTGATCTCCCGGCTGCGAAACAGTACTACCGGATTATTGACCCTGGGGGGAAACCTTTCCAGGTCAACGGCACTGAATATGCCGTGTATCTTTTTGATATTGGCGGCCTCACTGATACTGTCAGCCGTGTCCAGGCTGACATAACGGTCGAAAACGACTACCGTATACAGACCTCGCAGATATTCACCAAGAAAAAGGAGGGCGGCCACGATTCCATCGGTGAAAATTATTCACACTATGACGCCCAATATTGGAAAACCATGGCGCAGGCGGACGGCAACATCAAGGACGGCTCGAACCTGCGCACTGTGACGATCGATTTTGGCTACGAGGTCGGAAACACCATCTACGGTTTCGATGCACACTTTAACTACCTTGGATTCAAGATCAACGGCGAATTTGTGACCAACACACATCACTACATGTTCTCCGATGGCGGACCGGGCACTGGTCTCCCCTCTCACCAACCCCAGGACACCAACGCACGGAAGGGGCATCGCTCTTCCCAGACCGATCATGCCTACTATCTCATCATGGAAAAAGAATGGGGCTATTTCGGTTTCGCGGGTGAACTGTTTAAGATGGGTAAATTTTACCGCCCCTACATGGATTTCTTCACCGCATCCGAGGCCTCAGGTAATTCAATCAACGTTCGCAACAACAACCTGCGACTTACCATGATCGAGGATAACGACGACGATGATATGTATCCGGATACCATGTACCTTCCCCGCGCCATGGCTATCGCGATGCAGTCCCTCCGTGACCCGGACGGTGTTTTCCCCGGTAACGATATCAACAATGACGGTCTTCCCGACAACGAGAGAAACAACAACAATATCCCGGACTACGACGAGCCTTTCTTCATGTTCGATGTCGATCCAGACGAGTTCGTGTTCGGAGACGATTTTAACAATAACACCATCCCCGATTTCCGCGAAAACGACATGAAGTACGATACTCCCTACGATCTCGACCGCAGGGGTCGGCATTTCTACGTGCGTGTCTCCCCACAGCGCACTGTCAATTTATACCTCGGTTCCTCACGCACGAGGGGTGTCGCACTCGATACCAGGACAGACGACGATTACCTGAAGCTCAACGTGAACTACAACGTATATACCGTCGGGAAAATCTTCGCGGAATACCGTCACGAAAGGATTCAGGACAACATACAGGATCGGTTTGTGGTCGTCCCGACCCGGATCGTATACTCCGCAGGAGCAACATGGCGGAATTCAAGCTATTCCCGCGACCTCTATTATGACGAGATCGAGTACCGGAATTCCCGGGTGGATCGATTCTACCTCGATTCGACTATCAGGCCCATCACCTCGCTCTCGATCATGAACCATGTGAAGTATGAAAGCAACCGCCAGGTCGAGGGAACCATGTACGACAACACCTTCCAGCCGAAGGACAC
>CAYWBT010000383.1:0-1708 GCA_964456585.1 uncultured bacterium | reverse complement strand
CTCATCACGGGAGGGGCACAGGGAATCGGTGAAAAGATTGCCGAGTTTTTTCTATCAGAGGGTGCCGAAATTGCCCTTGCCGATATGAATCTGGATGTTGCTCAAACAACTGCGGATGAACTCTCGAAATCGGGAAAGGTCAGCGCCTTTCACATGAATGTGGCCGACGAGGAGAGTGTCCAGTCCGGGATCAGGGACATCATCGATGTCTTCGGCAGGATCGACATTCTGGTCAATAATGCCGGAATTACCCGTGACAACCTCATGATGCGCATGAAAAAAGAGGTGTGGGATTCGGTGATTGCGGTGAACCTGACCGGAACGTTCAATGTGTCCAAGGCAGTGATTCGTCACATGGTGAAAATGCGATACGGCAGAATTATCAACATGGCTTCGGTCGTGGGGCTCATGGGGAATGCCGGCCAGGCGAATTATTCCGCTTCAAAGGCGGGAGTCATCGGCCTGACCAAGACCATGGCGAAGGAGTTCGCCTCGCGAAACATCACGGTGAATGCCATCGCTCCCGGTTACATTCAGACGAAAATGACCGAGCACCTTCCCGAGGAGGCGAAGGTGGCGTTCATGTCTGTCATTCCCCTAAAGCGGGCGGGGACACCGGAAGATGTCGCGAACGTATCGGTTTTTCTTGCCTCGGACGAGGCCTCGTATATAACCGGGCAGGTCATCTGTGTCGATGGCGGCATGGTAATGTAACTCTCGGATAAACCAGGAAACCTGTTACCTTTCAAATACAGGACGAGACTATAAACAGAACTGTTTATTAAACACAAAACAAGTACTTTTCCAAGTAAAGGAGGATTTGTCATGTCGTTGGAAAGCAAAGTCAAAAATCTGGTGATCAGTCAGTTAGATGTGGATGAGAGCAAGGTTACGCCCGATTCTTCGTTTATCGATGATCTCGGTGCCGATTCTCTCGATACAGTTGAACTTATCATGGCTTTTGAGGAGGAATTCGATCTCGATGAGATTCCTGAATCCGAGGCGCAAAAGCTGGCGACGGTTGGAGATGTGATCTCGTACCTCAAGGAGAAGGGTTTCGAATAATAAGAAACCACGCGGCATCCTGGGGTGAGTACGGCAGGTAGAACACATCCAGTGAAGATGCGCATGCCTGCAAAAAATGAAACTAACAGGAATGATATGTCTGCTGAAAGAAGAGTTGTTATAACCGGGATGGGGATTATTTCACCGGTTGGAAACATGATTGATGAGTTCTGGGATTCGCTGGTAAACGGTAGGAGCGGGATTTCCACAGTTACCAAGTTTGATGCGAGTGAATTCAAAACTCGTATTGCCGGTGAAATCAAGAATTACGATCCGGAAAAGGTCATGGACGCCAAGGAAATCAAGAGGCTCGATCTGTTCAGTCAATATGCCTTGTATTCTACCGCGGAAGCCGTTGAACGAAGCGGTATCTCTTTTGAAAACATGGATCCGTTCAAGGCCGGTGTTATTTTCGCCTCGGGTATCGGCGGTATCTCGTCCCTCGAAAAACAGATAGGGATATATTTGGACAGGGGTCCCACACGGGTATCGCCGTTCTATATCCCGGCAATGATAACTGATATCTGTGCGGGACATATCGCGATGAAATACGGCATCATGGGGCCGAATTTTGTGACAACGTCGGCCTGTGCGTCGAGTGCCCACGCCCTCGGAACCGCGTATCACACGATCAAGCGCGGCG
>CAYWBT010000382.1:0-1713 GCA_964456585.1 uncultured bacterium | reverse complement strand
AGGATGTTCATGTTCAACTCATAGACGGCTCTTATCACGAAGTAGATTCTTCCGATCTGGCATTTCGTATTGCCACTTCCATGGCTGTGCATGATGGTGTGAAAAAAGCCGGTCCGATTCTTCTGGAGCCGATTATGGCTGTTGAAGTTGTCAGCCCGCAGCAATATACGGGCGATATTATGAGTGACCTGAATATGCGAAGAGGAAAAATTGAGAAAATTGAAACCCGTGCCGATGCACAGGTAATAACGGGAACTGTTTCGCTTTCTGAAATGTTCGGTTATGCAACGAGACTCCGTTCGATGAGTCAGGGGCGGGCGATATATACAATGGCATTTGATTCTTATATGCCTGTTCCCGACAATGTTGCTAAAGAGATAGTTGAAAAGTTCGGGGGTAAGTATCAACCGGTTCTCGTTTAAACATAAATGTGAATTGAGGGATTTAGGAATTGGGGAATTTTGAATTTTGAACTTTGAATTTTGAAATAATAATAAAGGGGATTCCACATGGCCAAGAAGAAATTTGAAAGGACAAAGCCCCACGTAAATGTGGGGACTATCGGGCACGTTGATCACGGTAAAACCACATTGACGAGCGGTATAACGAACGTTCAGGCGAAGAAGGGTCTGGCCGACCACCAGTCCTTTGACGATATCGACAAGGCTCCCGAGGAGCGCGAGCGCGGTATTACTATTGCGACAGCACATGTCGAGTACGAGTCCGATAACCGTCATTATGCGCATGTCGACTGTCCCGGACACGCGGACTATGTGAAGAACATGATTACCGGTGCGGCCCAGATGGACGGCGCAATACTGGTTGTCAGCGCTGCCGACGGTCCCATGCCGCAGACCCGCGAGCACATTCTTTTGGCGCGTCAGGTGGGAGTACCGCGTATCATAGTGTTTTTAAGCAAGGTTGATATGGTCGACGACCCCGAGCTTATCGAGCTTGTCGAACTCGAGGTGCGTGAGCTTCTCTCGAAATACGAGTTTCCGGGAGACGATATTCCTGTCATCAAGGGTTCGGCGCTTGCGGCGATGAACTGGGACGGCGAGGACCTGGACAATCCGGATATTCAGTACATATTCGAGCTTCTTGATGCGCTCGACACCTATATTCCGATACCCGAGCGCGATCTGGAAAAGCCGTTTCTGATGCCAGTCGAGGACGTTTTCTCGATTACCGGCCGCGGGACTGTTGCTACCGGAAGAATCGAGCAGGGCAGGGTGCATGTCGGCGAAAACCTCGAGTTAGTGGGTATCAAGGAGACGATAAAGACAGTGTGCACGGGAGTTGAGATGTTCCGCAAGCTCCTGGACGAGGGCCAGGCGGGCGACAATGTCGGTCTCCTGCTCCGTGGAATTGAGAAGGAGAGGGTGGAGCGCGGCATGGTGCTCGCAAAGCCCGGTTCGGTAACTCCGCATACTAAATTCACAGGTCAGGTTTACGTTCTGACCAAGGAAGAAGGCGGGCGTCACACGCCGTTCTTTACGGGCTACCGTCCCCAGTTCTACTTCCGCACGACCGATGTTACCGGTATACTTCAGCTTCCCGAGGGTGTCGAGATGGTCATGCCGGGAGACAATATTGAGATTGCCGGCGAACTTATCACGCCTATTGCGATGAATGAAGGTCTTCGTTTCGCAATCCGTGAGGGCGGACGCACTATCGGCGCCGGCGTGGTTGCCAAGATTATTGAATAGGTGA
>CAYWBT010000381.1:0-1719 GCA_964456585.1 uncultured bacterium | reverse complement strand
GCCGGTACGATATCTTTCGGGGCGTGTGGCAAGACGCCCGGGAGATGCGAAGCAGCGGAGCACTCCAAGAGCTCGGAACGCAGATCCGGTGTCCTGTCGTCGCAATCCACGGTGATTATGATCCGCATCCGTTCGAAGCAATACGGGACCTTTCGCGTATCATCACTGATTTCCGGTCCATCCTGCTTGAAAAATGCGGCCACCGGCCATGGATCGAGCGAAACGCACGGGACAGGTTTTTCGCCATCCTCAGGAATGAACTCTGACACGGCAGTATATCTTTAAATATAAAAAATCCCTTATAGAAAAATAGACGAGATGTATCTGTGAACCGTCTGAGTTCATTTTCCGGTATCGCACCGGATATCGGGAAGATACTGCTTTTTTTAAGTGCAATTTCTTCCACACCACTTATTATCGCTGTATTCTACCGGGAATGGCACATACTGCTTCCGATGGCCGCAGTTCCGTGCGTATTCGGCCTTATTGGTATATATCTTAGAAAAATCCCACATACACCACGCGAAACAAAAATGAGTGTCGCCATAAGCGCGGTGGCAATAGTCTGGTTCCTCGCAGCACTCGTCGGGGCGCTTCCTTTTGCCCTGATACTCGGGATGCCCTTTTCCGACTGTGTGTTTGAAGCAATGTCCGGATGGACCTCGACAGGCCTCTCACTCCTGCCGTCCGTCGATGACGCACCGCATGCCCTCCTGTTCTGGCGAACACTCATGCAATGGGTCGGCGGTCTCGGAATCATCGCATTCACGATCTCGATGTGGCAGCGATCCGGGCTTGTTCAGCGGGGATTGTATCGCTCTGAAGGCAGATCCGAGGCATTCATGCCGAGCGTTACTGCAACCGCGGCAAAAATGTGGATGATGTATATCCTCATCACCGTAATATCTATCCTGTTTATTTCCGTCTCCGGCATTCCGCTATGGGATGCTGTCAATATTGCCATGGCCGCAATTGCCACGGGGGGATTTTCGGTTCATACCGAAGGTATCCTGTATTACCACAATCCCCTGCTGGAGATGCTGGTTATACCTGTCATGATTGCCGGAGCACTCCCCTTCAAACTGTATTATTACATGTATCTCAAACGGCAGGTGAACATTTTCAGGGACCCGCAGGCACGCCTGCTGTTTACATTAATCCTGCTGGGATTCGCCATCGTGTTCTATGATCTCGTCACCGGGCTCTCATTCGATGTCACAACAGCATTCCGGCAGAGTATCTTCATGGTCACGAGTACAATTACCTGCACGGGGTTTCAGAACGGCAATCCATTCGTCTGGTCGGGCGCAACGGTGCTCTTTTTCTCGGCACTCATGCTGATCGGCGGCGCAACAGGGAGCACTGCGGGCGGCATCAAACTCGACCGGATTCTCCTCGCCAAAGACAGCATGCTCTGGTGGTTCAAGCGGATATTCCTGAGCAGCAGAGTAGTCATCCCCTTCCATCACGACGGAAAGACAGTACCTATCACGGTTGCCGAAGTAGAAGTCTCAAAAAATATGCTCATCATCATTCTCTTCATCCTGACGGTTTTCTTCGGCAGCCTCGCCATCCTTCATTTCGAGTCCGTGGGGCCGTATGAATCCAGCGACGTAATTTTTGAGGTCGCGTCCGCCATGTGCAACGTCGGTATAAGTACCGGATTTGTTAATCCGGGCATGAGCCTTCTGTCAAAATGGCTGTTCATTGCAGTCATGT
>CAYWBT010000380.1:0-1723 GCA_964456585.1 uncultured bacterium | reverse complement strand
GGCACATTCCCCAGAGAAGACCGGTATTTTGTCACCGATAAGCATTCCACCGAGATGTACACCGATGCTGCGGTCAATTTTCTCAATAACTACAAGGATGACCGGCCGTTCTTTATGTATGTTGCTTTTCAGTCTCCCCATGATCCGCGACACATGCCGAAGAACTATCTCGAAATGTACGACCCGAACAAACTGCCACTGCCGAAAAATTTCCTGCCAGCACATCCCTTTGACTTCGGTGAAGCCAACCACCGTGACGAAAAGCTGGAACGCTGGCCCCGCACGCCAGAGAAAATCCGCAGGCATATCGCCGATTACTACGGCTTTATCTCGTACACAGATGCAGAAATCGGCCGGATACTTCAGGCACTGAAAGAAACCGGACAATATGACAATACGATCATTATCTTTGCGGGAGATAACGGTCTCGCAGTCGGTCGCCACGGCCTTATGGGTAAGCAGAACATATACGACCACAGTGTACATATCCCGCTTGTCATATCCGGGCCCGGTATACCTCCGGGTGAAAGGAGCAACGCATTATGCTACCTTCTTGACATTTTCCCCACTCTCTGCGACCTGACCAGCTTGCCCGTTCCCGGTACGGTGGACGGCATAAGTCTGGCACCTGTACTCCATGGAGAGACGGAAAAAATCCGTGACTCACTGTTCTTCGCATTTAAAAACTTCCAGCGCGGAGTCCGAACCGAGCATTGGAAATTAATAAAATACAACGTTTTTGGAGAAAAGCATTCACAGCTATTCGACATTCGGAACGACCCCGGGGAAACGAAAAACCTCGCCGGTGATCCCAAGTATGCTGTCCAGCTTCAGGACATGACCGTACTGCTTGAAGAATGGATCAAAAAGTCCGGCGATAAAGTCGAACTCGGCAAGCCAGACTGGGGAGTTCCGGTCATCGAGCCATGGAAACCGGGCACATGGGTTGATCCGAATGAAAATGTGTATTACGATTCCGCATGGACAAAGCCGCACTAGGAAAAGGAAACAACGTCCACCAATGGTTGATAACCGGAGGAAAAACATGAGTAAACATGATGGCACACGCCGAGATTTTCTGAAAATCATGGGCCTTGGCGCGGCTTCACTTACCATGCCCGGACGGCAGTCCGCAGCCGGTGCATCTGAAAAGAAACCCAACATTCTTTTTCTTTTCACCGACGACCAGCGGTTCGATACCATCAACGCTCTCGGAAACGAACATATCCAGACACCGAACATGGATTCGCTCGTCCGGAAGGGCATGACGTTCTCCAACGCGTACATCATGGGAGGACTGAACGCGGCTGTCTGCATGCCGAGCCGTGCCATGGTGATGACCGGACGCTACCTGTTCCGTCTCGAAGAGCAGGGCCGCTCCATACCATCCGGGCACATCCTCCTGCCCGAGACGCTCAGGAAAAACGGCTATACAACCTTCCACACGGGCAAGTGGCACAACGGGAAACCTGCCTTTGCCCGAAGCTTTACCACCGGGGCGAAAATCATGTTTGGCGGTATGAGCAGCCACTACGACATACCACACTTCGATTTTGATCCAGAAGGCACTTACCCGAGCAGCGATCAGTATCGATCACAGGAGAAACATTCAAGCGAACTGTACGCTGACAGCGCGGTCGGATTCCTGAATGGGCACGATGGCGAATCGCCGTTTTTCATGTTCGTTTCCTTCCAGGCTCCGCACGATCCCCGCGAGATGCCG
>CAYWBT010000379.1:0-1726 GCA_964456585.1 uncultured bacterium | reverse complement strand
GCCGACCTGTACACGGGTATCGCCGTTCTCATGCCGGCCGATCTTGAATTCACCATCTCGAACAACGGCGACGATACCCTCGCTATGTATCTCATCAATGAGCCGGTACCCGAAGGTTTCACACCGCGAACCACCATGCTTGTCAAGGACGAAAACACACTGCCGATTGCCGGCTCGAACTGGCACTGGGCGCATATCGGTAAAAACCTGTTCTCCACGAGCGACGGTCTCGGGACGGTTGAATCAATGGCGACCATCGCCTTCGACCCCATGACGATCGCCCATCCTCATACCTATTTCGCTGGTTCCGAAGAAGTATGGACGCAAATCAGTGGTTCGAGTGTCGCCTGGGTTGGTAAACAGGTGCGCGTGCAATCTCCCGGAACGGCCTATCTTGTTCCCGCCGACGGGAAAACGACCCACGCCAACATCAACAATGGTGATGAACAGGTCAAGATGCTCTATTTCCTAAAAACTAACCGTGACACCAGCCAAAAATAGGTCTGGTAGTGTACCGACGAAATCGCCGGTCTGGTTTTCTCTATCTTCAACGTGGTGTGACATAACCATGAGATGTCATTGCCGGCCAAACGCAATTGTTTCGGACCGCTTGGTACAAATAATGGGAATTGTATCGGGAATCGGTGGCATTATTTAAATGACTTGACTAATGGTATGTTATTATATATAGTTATTGTGATTACTGGATGTCCTTGTTTTGAGGGTAACAACTCGTTATTAAGAAGATTTTTAGCACATGGGAAAAATACTTGGCGTAGTGGGAAGTCCGCGGAGACAGGGAAATACGCATATCCTCGTGGAGCGCATCCTTGCGGGAGCAATGGATGCGGGAGCGGCAACCGAGACGCTGTTCCTCAACGATCTCAGTATCCGGGAGTGCATCGGATGTCATGCCTGCTGGCAGGGCAAGGAATGCACACGGCGCGATGACATGAACGGGGTGTATCCGAAGATCGGCGAGAGCGATGTCATCGTTTTCGGTACACCGGTATACTGGTACGGGCCAACCGCCCTGATGAAAGGATTCATCGACCGCTTCGTCTACTTCAACTGTCCCGTGCACCGTGAGGACGTCCGTGGCACGCTTGCGGTGGTTGCGTGTCCGTTTGAGGAGGAATCCCGTGAGGCAGCCGCGCTCTTGGAAACATTCTTTGAGAAGTGCTTTGCATACCTGGGGATGGAGTTCGCAGGTACGATACTCGCACCGGGTGTTACACTGAAAGGCGAAGTTCGGAAGTGTGAGGCCACCTTGGCCGAGGCGTATGACCTCGGGAAATCCGTCGCCGGCAGGATATGACCTCATTCCATGATGCCAACCTGCATAATCCAGTCACAGAGGAACTCATCATTCGTTTGAGTCCTTTCAATTTTACCGGTTTAAGGAGGAACCATGAAAATTCTACGTAGTATCGGCTCTCTGGCCTTCGTGCTCGGGCTCTTCACCGCGATATTTGTCGGGACACCGTGGTACATGATGGTTTCCGACGATCCGGTCATACCCTGGTGGCTCAGGATTGCGGTCTTCTGCCTCCTGGGCGGTATCCTGGTGGTACTGGCGACCGTGGCGCTCGAACAGCGTACATTCAAGACATCGGGAGCTGGCCCGCTCTCGACCGAGCCCGATCGTTCGATTGTGCTCGTAAATTCTCTGGAACTACCCGGCCGCGAGATCACCGAGATTCTCGGCCTCGTCCAAGGCCACACG
>CAYWBT010000378.1:0-1747 GCA_964456585.1 uncultured bacterium | reverse complement strand
CCGAGAAACACATACTCCGAACGTGAAAGCTCATCATCCAGCCGCGGGGCAAAATACTGAAACACGTTCTGTTCGAGTTTCGTCGTGGTGCGCTTGTTCATATCGGTTTCATAGCACCCGCCCCACCGGAATGTTTTTCCACCGGGGATGATTTCGAGGTGATCGATATTTATTCCCCGATTACGGAGAAACGTCAATTCCTCCTCAGGGAAATCATCGCCCACGGCACCGAGGATGGCCACCGGCGCATAGAGTGACGCCGCAACGGCGAAATAGAGAGCCGAGCCCCCCGGGGCGTCGGTTACCTGTCCGTGGTCAGTCTCAATATCGTCGAATGCGAGCGACCCGATAACAAGCATGCTCATGATGGTCGACCTCTGGCGAAAACAGTTCAGTAATCAGTTTCGATGTGCCGGGTGACGGCATCCTTCCATAACTTGTCGATAGCGTAGTACTGGCGTGTATCCCGGTCGAAAACATGCACGACAATATCGACATAGTCGATGAGCACCCAGGTGAGGGCTTCGAATCCCTCCACATGCCAGGGGAGAATGCCTTCCTCTTTTTTCATTTTCGTGCGGATTTCATCCGCGATCGCCCTGACATGGACGTTCGATGAGCCGTTTGTCAGAACGAAGTAATCAGCGATACTGGTCACTCCCCGGACATCGAGGAGCACGATATCCTCACCTTTTTTACTCTGGATGATCTCAATGATATGCGCCACCTGCCTCTCAACGTCACTCGCAACGGCGTCATTCACTATCGCTGTACCTCCTTTGCCATTGGCAATGTATCCCAGTCTCTTCCCAGAATAATCTCAATATCTTCAAGAACATATGGATCCATGGCATACTGGTTTATGATGTGTGCGATACCCAGATCACGCGCCACCCGTTCGGCAAGCTCCCGGTTCCCCCTCCGGTCGACGACGACCGAGACATCGAAATCGAACGAATCGGCATTATCCCCCTGGCCGTTCATCACATCATAGCCGCGGGATCGAAGAATACCGGCGAATTGTGACGCCAGCCCGCTTCTCCCGCACCCATTGAGAAGAGCGACGCGGATAACCGGCTGTGGGCTCCGTACTCCCTCACTGATAAGCATCGGTTCCGGGGGTGACGGCCTCACCGCATACAGTACCGCGAGGGAACCGGCCGAGAAGAGAATCACGGCAACCGAAAGGTATGCCGTGATGGTAAAAGATTTCCCTTCAGGAAAACGGCGATTGGCTGATTGCCCTGAAAAATAAAAAAGGGACACAGACGTTACTCCTGTCCCCACGGTCGTGACATAAAGATGTATTCTCTGACGTGCACGTATTTCAGTGTTCGAAACTCCTGACGGTGTCCTGTAACTATCGATACAGCCCGTATGGATCGTAATACCGGGCGTAGCTGGAGAACGGTGAATATCCTGAATACGGTCCGTATGAATTCGTTGTGTTCATGCCGGAAAAATCACGAAAGTGAAAACTGACGAAGGTATCTTTCCAGGGCTGATAAACGATATCGAATGCCGGGATGAACAACGTGCCGGTTTCGACCCCCTGTCTCCCGCTGGTCATGGAACGATTGCCGATCAGACTTCCCATGTCGTTCTGGTACGCCACTTTCAACCGCATGGTCAGCGGCATATTGAACCGGTATTCCATCGTGTTGATGTACATTCCGACGAGGTTGGAACCGGCCATGTTTGAGGACGAATAACTGAAAACACTCTCCTGACGCATGGTGAAACGGTT
>CAYWBT010000377.1:0-1749 GCA_964456585.1 uncultured bacterium | reverse complement strand
GGCCTCACGGGATGGATCCTTTCCCTCACGCCCCGGTTTTTTGTCGAATCCGTTGAAGCTCGAATCCGCCGACAAGAGCACCGTCAGCGCATCGGCCCCCACGATCCGTATCCTGCCGTTTTCGGCAGCAACGCTTCCACCTTCCGGACGCACGAGAACATGGGCCTCGAATCGCATACAGTCGCTGCTGTCATTTTCGTCATAGACAAAGGCAGACTGCCAGTTGTACCCGATAATCTGCTTCGGGCACAGACCCCGAAGGACGAGACGGTCTTTCTCCGCTTCTGCGACTTCGTGGCGGAGCGGGCTGTTCATGCGTACCGTGCAGGATATCCTTCCGGGACGGTTTATTGAAGTAATCCGTACAACGATTACCTGGTCGGGGAAACTGGAGAACATTTCGCGGGTGAATTCAGCGCCGTCCGCCTCATAACGGACAGTCGCCACAGCGCGGTCGAGATCGAGCTCACGGTAATAACGCTGTGGTTCACTATGACCGTCGAATGCTATATACAGGTTCCCAAGGGTCTGGTAGGGTTGGGTGAACGGTCCCTGCATCTGTTTGGACACCTCGTCAGCTTCCTGGTATCGTTCTTCCTCGATGAGGCGTCGCACCAGCGGCAGGATATCTTTGGCGCGGGGATTGTTCCAGTCGCCCGGCGATCCCGCCCAGATGGTGTCTTCGTTGAGCTGCAGCCGCTCCTCGGGAACCGTGCCGAACACCATGGCGCCAAGCCTGCCGTTCCCGAGCGGTAGCGCCTCGACCCAGGCTCCCGCCGGTTTTCCATACCAGAGTTTCATGCCCGGATCCGGCGAGCCCTTTCCCGCTGCGTGAACTTCTTGTGCCTGCTTTCCCAGGGCCGCCACACCCATGCCCGCTGCCTGCATAAATCCACGCCGTGTCACGTCTGCTTTACTCATGAACCAACCGTTCCCTTCCTGAAACTCTCCCGGTGTGTATGGTCCGGTGAAAAAGAAATGCCGAACATGCGAACGCTTTGCCTATTTCAATATCAGCCCCTCGCCTGAGGAGACGAATTCGAACCGCACGGGCTTTCCATCTTTCTCGAACGTGATTGACACGCCGCCGTTTCGATCCCAAATTGCCTTTACCGATGCGCCGATCACCTCGGCGTCCCGGTCGTCCTCGGCGGGCAGAATGAGATGCGCTACAACCGTTTTTTCTCCAGACGGACGGATGACCGTGTCCACATATGACAGCCATTCGAAGCTGGCGTTTTCATTGATTTGGAGCTGGGCGTGACTGCCGGGTTCGATGGAGACCTGCTCGGTGCACACCGGAATGAGCGCCATATTGCCATCGGCGCCGTCAAGCATCGTCCAACCGTCCATGATCCGCTGTTTGCATTCTGAGTGAAACCGCACGGACACCTTGGGATGGTCCCGCTGAGCCTCGATTTCGTCGAGAACGAGGGTGATGTCCGGCTTGTGGAGCACAACATGGCGACGCCAGCGTTTCAGTTCCTTTCGCGGGTAGGCGTTGGAAGAATCCATGAGTGTGTAATCGCGGTCTCCTCCCGTCCTGAATTCCAGCACTTCGCCGCCTACCGTCTCATCGAGCGGCTCGTTGAACCGTTTGCCGGGGACCTGTTCCTCACCGTTCACGAAGACCACGTTGTGCCCCCGGCTCGCCGCCTTCGGCATGTCCCACCGTACGGCGTCGAACGCCTTTTCGTCATAACCAGAATTGCCGAGGTCGCGGATAAAGGACTGTCCCCGCCAATAGAG
>CAYWBT010000376.1:0-1756 GCA_964456585.1 uncultured bacterium | reverse complement strand
GCAAGCCCCTTCCCGACACCGCTCATGACACCACCAACCACAACAATATATCTCGTACCGCTATATTTCACCGCATTCCTCCGTTATTATGCAACAGGTGTATCACCAAATATCTGTACCAGTATTGTATAGTATGACTCGTTGAGCCGTAGAAAATAATAGTACTTATGAGGGACGATTACAACCGTTATTGAGAGCGAGATGTCGATGGTCATCGGTTGTTTTCCGCCCGGATTCCTGCTCCGGTATCACACTGCTTTTCGATGAGACACCTGACCCGCTCGAGATCCTCCTCGGTATCAATCCCAACCGCCGCGTGCCCGGTCACTATGACACCAATCCGGTAGCCATGCTCCAGGATGCGCAGTTGCTCAAGTTTTTCGGCCCGTTCGAGCGGCGTTTCTTCAAGCGTTGCGTAGCTAGTGAGAAAATCCCGGCGAAAACAGTAAATCCCCACGTGAATGTATGCCTTGCCGTGTGTGCTGTCACGATAGCAGGGAATTGGTGAACGCGAGAAATACAGCGCCGAACCTCTGTCATCGAATACAACCTTAACCGCATGGGGATCAGTGTAGTCCGCCCGATCGGCAGCCGGGAACGCCGCGGTCGAACAGACGATGTCGCTGTCGCCATCAAGCCGCTCAATAACAGCGTCAATTAATGTCGGCTCTATCAGTGGTTCGTCGCCTTGGACATTAACAATAATATCGCCGCCCGTTACGCGAGAAGCCTCAATCACCCTGCTTGTGCCACTTTGGTGGTCCGGTGAAGTCATAACAACCGCACCGCCGAAATCTTCAACCGCTCTGGCTATACGCTCATCGTCTGTCGCAATAAACACCCGCGAAATGCGTTTTGACAGCGACACACGTTCGTATACGTGACGGATGACCGGTTTGCCGCACAGGTCGGCGAGCGCTTTACCCGGAAACCGTGTCGAACCATACCGGGCGGGTATGATGGCAACCGCTTCTGTCATACGTCCCATGCTCCTCGCGAGGCATATATGGTCGCCCCGTCAACTGGTTCATCGCCGTGAATCAGCAGTCCGTGACAGGGACGGCATGAACGGCGGGTACGTACCGGTACTTCACGATACGCCGGCGTACACATAGGGACCCTCGGGAATGACCGCTATACGGGCGTTTTCGCCGAAACGAGCCTTGACCTGTTCGATACCTGACTCAATATTTTCAAGCGGTGTCACAAAAAGTTCTGCCTGTGTTTCCCGGTCAATGCCGTCCGAATAAAGCCACACCTCGTGTTTTTTCAGAACCTGGCAGAATTTCTGGAACTGCCACTGGTCGAGAATAAGATAGTCGGGCTTCTGTATATTATCGAGAAACTCGTCGATGGTTTCAGTTTCGAGCATGAGCTTGGTAAATTCGGGACTGCCGATACCCTCCGCAAGCTTTGCGGCGATGATCATGACACCGCCCTCCTTCAAGACCGGCTGTGCGGCAGTCATGCCCTTGATCGTCTGGTAGAAGGTGAGATCAAGCGGAAAACCGGCGGAAGTCGTTATAACCGCATCGACGGGCTCATCGATCGTCGCCTTGCACTGGGTGCTCATGAATTTGATCCCCTCCAGGTGTGCCTCGTTGAGGTCGCCGGCAAAGACACCGGTAATCTCGCGGTGCTCGTTGAGCGTGACATTCACGATGAAATCCACTCGGGCGAGACGTGCGATATAGAGAGCTTCTTCATGGAAGGTGTTTCCTTCGATCTGCCCTTCGGTATTTTTTTCGTACGCCAT
>CAYWBT010000375.1:0-1768 GCA_964456585.1 uncultured bacterium | reverse complement strand
GGAAAGTTTCAACACCCGTGACAACCCGTATCCCAGCCAGAAAATGAGGTTTGTCTGAATAAACAGGGGAATGGCAATCCAGAGAATCGTCAGGGGATTCGATAAGATGACCTCGCCCTTGAATGAGAACAAGAGCACGAGGGTAATCAGCAGGGCGATGATGGTCACCGGTGTCAATAGGTGGAGAAACTTCTCGCGGAACCATGTTTCACCTTTGGCTTTGATGATGAGCGTGCGAGAAAAATATCCGGCTACAAGCGGCAGTGCGACATAAATCGATATGGAAAGAAACAGCGCCTGCCAAGGCACCGGAAGTCTTCCGATCCCGAGGAGTAATCCCCCAAGCGGCCCGAACAGAAAGAGCATGGTGAGAGAATTTATGGCCACCATTACGAGCGTATGGCTGTCATTGCCGCGCGCGAGATACCCCCATACGAGTACCATGGCGGTACAGGGAGCGATGCCGAGCAGGATACAACCTGCAAGATAGCTTCGCCAGAGCGGCACTTCGAGCATCTTTATCCCACCGTGTATAACAACCGTACCGACACCATATGCTTCACCCAGCGACAGATCGAGGCCGAACGGCATTTTGACATAATCGACCGCTTCATTGCCGATGAAACTCCGGAAGAGAAATCCGAGGAAAAAGATCGAAATCGCATACATGGTAAAGGGTTTCACCGCCCAATTGATAAACAGGGTCAGACTCACCGGCCTTAAATTCTTTCCCGCCTTGAGAACGTCACCAAAGTTTATCTTTACCATGATGGGGTACATCATGAAGAAGAGGCATATGGCTATCGGTATGGACACCACCGGCGCATTCCCGACATAGATTGCTATACCATCGAGGAACGTGGCCATATTCGGGGCCACCTTGCCGAGAATAATTCCTGTGATAATGCAGAGAAACACCCAAACGGTCAAATATTTCTCAAAGAAAGAGAGTCCCTTGGGTTCTTTTGTTATACAGGCTTCGGTTTGCATAGGTGTCAGCCCCTCCGTTTATCGAGGTTTTTCTGCAGCCACAGTCACGCTCGTTACAAAATCGCCGGCAGAACACCCTTCCGGGACAATGTCCATAATCTTACGGTACAGTGGATCGTTCGAGTTAATCATGACATCAATGTGATCAGGATGCGACTCAACGGTGCAGTTTACCAGTCCGGCATCGCCAATTATGTGTTTCATCTCATCAAGCAACACGGCACCCGCAATACATCCGACATACGCCTCTATGGACTCGCGGAGGGCTTCCGGGAGCGGTTTGAGAAGTGCGAGATCCGATATCGCTACCCGGCCGCCGGGCTTGAGCACCCGTGCAATTTCATGCCAGACCTGTGGTTTGTCTATCGAGAGATTGATCACACAGTTTGAAATGACAACATCAACCGAGGCATCCGCAACAGGAAGGTGTTCGATTTCGCCGAGACGGAACTCCACATTCGAGAGGCCGGTGTCTTCACGAAAACGGGTTGCATTTTTACGGGCTCGCGAGATCATATCCGGGGTCATGTCCACGCCGATCACCGCGCCGTCCTGCCCGACTTTTTTCGCTGCGATGAAGACATCGAATCCACCGCCGGAACCAAGATCCAGTACGATCTCACCGGGTGAGAGTGCTTCGATGGCGAGCGGATTGCCGCAGGACAATCCCATGTCAGCACCCGTGGGGAGCACGGCGAGTTCTTCCTCAGAATACCCCAGTTTTTTGCTCAAAGAGTCCGAAGACCCGGAACAGCAACAGGGGGAAGGCCCGCAGCAC
>CAYWBT010000374.1:0-1773 GCA_964456585.1 uncultured bacterium | reverse complement strand
ATAACCGGGACAGTGCGGATGCTCTCAGACGGAGTGTATCGTAATCGGGCATGGGGCGGATATCAGGCAGGAGTTATCGAAAACATGGGGCTTTCCGCCCGGATCGGCTGCCGGGGAATCACCGTTGTTGTCACCTCCGTTGCGGTCAGTCCGAATAACATCATGCACGCCAATGCCATGGGCGTCTATCCCGAGGATTACCGGGTAAATGTCTGTAAAGGCGGTCTTGCCTTTCGCGAGGCATACAAGCCTCCCCGAGTGAACTCGTATATCCAGAGCGATACTCCGGGATACTCATCCGCAAATCCGGGTGCATTCACCTTTAAACGTATTACTAGGCCGATCTTTCCCCTTGATACGATGTGGAAATAAAAAGGAAAAAAAGCAGGCTGACATTATGGAAATCAACACGCGCTTGCTATTAAATAGCTGGAAAATATGGAAAAATAAAGCTCTAAATTCACTCCTATCGGTATGGTAGGATAAACGTCATGTTGTTTTTCAGGAGTACTGCATGTCGATAGAAATCAGAAAACCAATGCTCATGATTCCCGGCCCGATGGATGTGCCGGAAGAGGTGCTGCGCAGGCTCGGCCACCAGGTGTTTCCACACTATGATGCACCAACCCGCTTCCCCGAATTCTATCACCAGCTCGTGGAGAAGATGAAGTATGTATTCGGCCTCGAGAAGGGACATGTCTTTATCCCTAACGGCAGTGGAACAATCGCCGTAAACATGGCCCTCGCAAGCCTCTGTACACCGGATGACGATGTGCTCGTTATCAGTAACGGCGGTCTTGGGGCATATGCGGAAAAGAATTTGCGCTCGCTTGGTGTCCCGTTTACCTTCGTTGAGGGAGAGTGGGGAAGGGCGATCGATCCCGGTCTGGTCCGGGCGGCGATGAAAAAGAAGCGGCATCCTTTCATCTACGTTACCCACAACGAGAGCTCAACTGCGGTGGTAAATCCCCTGACGCCCCTCGGTGAGATTGCCCGCAAGTATGATGCGTTGCTGATTTCCGATTCGATTTCTGCGGTTGGCGGTATTAAAATCGATATGGGGGAGAACGGCGCAGATGTCGTGGCTGGTGCGAGCCAGAAGTGCCTTGAGCTTCCCCCCGGCCTGGCCCCGGTCGCGGTCGGTGAGCGAGCCTGGAGCTACATGGAATCGATGAAAAACCGCCGGGTACCGTTCATTCTCGACTTCATGACATGGCGGAAGGCTTTTTTCGACCAGTACAACGATCACCCCCAGCCGGTCACCGGTGCAACGACAATGCTCTATGCGCTTGACTGGATCATCGACCAGATCGTCGCCGAGGGAATCGAGAATCGTGAGGAACGGTTCCGAGCCGCGGGAATGCGCCTGAAGAAAGGAATGGCGGCACTCGGTTTCAACATGAGCGCCGATCCTCGCGACGCCTCCCCGGTGGTAACGGATTTTCTGGTGCCTGGGGATGTTGACAGTAATGTCGTACGGAATTATTACCTTGAAGAGCACGATACCATGGTCGGCTACGGTTTTGCCAATGTTGACAAAGAAACCGGCGTCAACCGTTCTTTCCGTATCGCGCACTTCGGTATCGCTGCAAACGATGATCGTATCGACCATATGATCGATATCACTCGCCGTTTCGTTGAAGAGCGGTTATGATTTGTCCCAGGTCAGGTATCCCTGAATGAAAATGTCGATGTCGCCATCCATAACTGCATTGATGTTCGATGTTTCCACTTCGGTTCGTATATCTTTCACCAAAGTGTAGGGCTGAAAGA
>CAYWBT010000373.1:0-1774 GCA_964456585.1 uncultured bacterium | reverse complement strand
AGAAAGATAGGACTGGGTGTCATGGGACTTGCCGACATGTTCATCGCGCTTGATATTCCCTACGAGTCCACTGAAGCACTTTTACTCGCGGAACGGCTCATGACGTTCATACAGGAAGAATCACGGGCCATGTCGGCGGAACTTGGTGAGTGGAAGGGATCGTTTCCTGCAATCGACCGGAGTATCTTCACCGGGGATATGCGCAATGCAACAGTCACGACTGTCGCGCCGACCGGCTCCCTCCACCTGATTGCAGGAACCAGCAGCGGGATTGAGCCACTCTTTTCTCTCGCGTATGAACGTGAAATCGGGGAACAGATGATTTCATTCATGCATCCGGCCGTCGAAGCGGCGATCGGTCCTGATCGCGCATCACTTCCCACCGACCTGCTGGGTGAAGTTCGCCGGACCGGAAGCCTGCAGCACATCAACCTGCCTGAGCATACGAAGGATCTTTTAAAAACCGCTCCCGAGATAGAACCAGCCCACCATGTTCGGATGCAGGCGGCGATACAGCGCCACACGGACAATGCAGTCTCAAAAACAATCAACCTCCCCGAAACCGCCACTATTGAAGATATAAATGAAGTATTCAGTCTCGCCCGGGAACTCATGTGTAAGGGAATCACCGTCTACCGGTATAACAGCAAAGACTCACAGGCGCTCCGCCAGGGATGTGATATCTGCAGTATAAACCGCTGACCATGCCAACAAATATATAACGTAACCTTGAAGGTACATGGTAATGAATGGAGGGATTTGTCCGAAGTGTGGACTGCCAAAAGAACTCTGTATATGCGAAGAAGTTGCGAAGGAACAGCAGAGGATCAATGTAAAGATCAATAGACGGCGATACGGAAAAGAGGTTACCGTCATCGATGGCCTCGACCCATATGAAATTGATCTGGAAGAACTCCAGAAATTTCTCAAAGGAAAACTTGCATGCGGCGGAACAGTAAAAGGAAGTTCCATTGAATTGCAGGGAAACCACCGGGAGCGGGTAAAGAAACTCCTTTCGGAAAAGGGGTATAAACTGGATAATATCAACTAAAACGCTGCGGTTAGCCCATCCGCAGCGGCGGTGGAACTTTTTTTTACCAGTATCAAATCTCCCGGAGAGCGAAGGCTCTGTAAACGCCCGGACTATGCCGGGTGCCTCAGGAACGAAAAATATGGGAGTGGGGATACATCCCCAAGCAGGGATTTAGATGAAGAAGCGGAATGCCACCCAAGCTATGACCAGCATGATGACGGAATACTTCAGACCCGCAATGGAGTTCGCTTCACCCATCTGCCCGGCGACAAGCCCTGAAAAGAATCCCTGGATCATTGCAGCGTGGGAAAAGAGCCGTGTGTAGAAGAACATGTCGATGCTTGCCCCAAAAGCACCGGCTCCGGCAGTCCCGGTAGCGGAAACCGCAGCGCCTGCTTCTGCCATCGTCCTGAGAAATGTGCCTGTCATGACGGCAATGACGAAAACAAACACAAAGAATGAAACGATGACAATAATCACGTAAATCAGCATGTTATTGCGCCGGTCGGTATCCAGTGTGACGAATTCATAACTGTCCACCGCCGCGGCACGCAGCACTTCGCTGACATCCCCGCCTGCCTTGCTCGCCTTGGCAATAAGATCGACACTCCGCTCGGCAAGCGGTGTGGCGAGCCGGGTACCAAATCGGTAGATTGCATCCACAAACGGCACGTTCCAGGACATCTCCGCATCAAGGCGCCTGATCGCAATGCATTCGGCTCGAGTCTTGTTGACTTCCGC
>CAYWBT010000372.1:0-1781 GCA_964456585.1 uncultured bacterium | reverse complement strand
TTCAACTCCGGGGTGAACCATCCTTCTTCTTACCGCTCCCCTTGAACGACAGCCGTATGGGCGTTCCCCCGAAGCCGAAATGCTCACGGAGATTGCGTTCGAGATACCGGGTGAAGTTGTCCTGCACCCTCCGCACATCGTTGACAAAAAAGATAAACGACGGCGGTTCGATGGCGAACTGAGTGGCATACTTGATGGTGATGTCACCGGCGCCGGGGGGTATGGGGAGCTTCTCGACAAACTCGTTGAATTCCGCCGTCTTCACCCGGTATTTCCGCATCTTCTCGACACGAATCGCCTCGTCGATGAGTTTGGTCACCCGCTTCCCGGTGAGGGCCGAGGTAAAGACGACCGGGTAGGATTCCTTGTCCGGCAGTTCGTTGTAGAGGCCGGCCTCGATGGTTTTCATGGTCGTGTGATCCTTGGTGATCAGGTCCCACTTGTTGGCGGCGATTATTAATCCCTTACCGCTTTCCACAACATCGTTGATGAGGGTCTTTTCATACGATGTCAGCCCCTGGAAAATATCGACCACAACCACCGCCACATCGCAGCGCCCGAGACTCTTCTGTGTCCGCAGGTAGCTGTAGTATTCGAGCGACTCCTTAAGCTTCGTTATACGCTTCAGTCCGGCGGTATCGACGAGCACCACGTCACGGTTTTCGAAGGTGAGGCGGGTGTCGGTCGAGTCGCGGGTCGTACCCGGGATGTCGGTCACCAGCACGCTTTCCGTGCCGGTGAGGGAATTCACGATCGAGGATTTCCCGACATTGGGCCGCCCGATGAGGGCGATCCTGAGCTGCTGGGCTTCGTCCTCGGATTCAACCTCTTCCTCGGGGAAGTGCTCGACAACAGCATCCAGCAGGTCGCCGGAGCCGCGCCCCGTCAAACCGGATATGGGATAGGGATCGCCCAGGCCCAGGCTGAGAAAATCGTATATATCGTATTCGTCACGGTTCCGGTCGACCTTGTTCACACTGAGTATGACCTGCTTTCCACTCCTGATCACCTCGTCGCGGATTTTTTCATCGAGATCGGTGATCCCGCTCTTCACATCGACCAGAAAGATGATAACATCGGCTTCCTCGATCGCAATGCGGCTCTGCTCGGTCACCGCCTGTTCCATCGTGTCCTTGGAGGATACGACATATCCCCCCGTGTCAACGAGCATGAAGGGCCTGCTGTTCCATTCGAACCGGTAGGTGTTGCGATCCCTCGTTACCCCCGGACGGTCGTCGGTTATGGCGAGCTTACGGTGGATAATGCGGTTGAACAGGGTGGACTTGCCGACATTCGGCCGTCCGATGATCGCGACAAACGGTGCATTCATTTCGGTATTCCCATTACAGATTTCAGGTTTCTTGTAGTACATGTATCCATAGTATATACCTTCCCGATTATTTCTATACTATCGTGCCGCCGATCATACATTCCTCAACCGCTTGGGGAAACTGACCGAACGATACGGAATCCCAGAAAGAAGCTCCGGGTACCGGGCCAGCTGCTGAAACGGTTGGCCGACCGGCAGAAGAAGGCGTTGTTGCCAAAATCACCGCCGCGCCTGACTCGGAAGTCACCGTCCCCGGGACCGGTGGGATTGCTGGCCGGGCTCTCGTGATAGTACCCGGAATTAAACCAGTCGTTGCACCACTCCCACACGTTGCCGTGCATATCGTACAAACCCCATACGTTCGGCTCCTTCAAGCCAACGGAGTGCGGTACAGTCGCGTTGCCGATATTGTTAACAAACCAGGCTGTTTCTTCCAGACCGCGCTCGGAAT
>CAYWBT010000371.1:0-1788 GCA_964456585.1 uncultured bacterium | reverse complement strand
CTGGCTGGGAATCAAGCTGGTGGGGACAGCGGCGATACAGGGGATATCCATCGCTCTCGATGAACTGTATACCGCCTTTCGTTTCGTCCTGAAGCCGATAGACATGATATATGCGGGCCTTGTGAAACTCGGGAAAATCGACGTGAACCCTTTCGACAAAATCGAGGAATCCCTCGGCCAGTTCCGGGCATCCAGCGCTGACGTCACAAACGACGTTCTCGAGGACATCGAAAAAACCAACAAGAGCTACGATTCGGCCATTAAGAAAGTTGAAGACTGGTCGAAGGAACTGAAAAAAACCGCATTGGAACAGGTAAAGACATCCAAAGCCGTTACGGTGGCCATGAAAAAAAACGCTCAAACCCAGTTGGCGCTCACCACCAAAACCGAGAAAGCGGTTTATAAATCCATCCGCGAGCGCGTCCTCGATGAAAAGACCCTCATCGCCTCGCTGGTGGTCAACTCGAAAAAGGCGGCGGGAAAAAAGATCCAGGACGCAAAAGATTACGCTAAAGAGTCCACCCGGATCTATGAGCAGCTCCGTGATGATGTGGGCAAGATCAACTTCGGCGAATACAAATACAAAAAGCAACTCCTCACAAAGCAATATTCCGAATATAAAAAACACCTGGTCTCTCTGGGGCGACAAAATGAAACCTACGCCGACGGTGTGAATCTCCTTGACAGATGGCTGTCGAACGAAAAACAAAAATTATGGGATAAAGAAGTAAGGAAGCATGGCAATGTGATCCAGCGCCTTGAATTGCGCTGGAGGGAATATCAGAGAGAAGGCATCGACGCGAACCGCACCATGTATGACGTGATCAGCGCGGGGGCGGCGAATCTGGAATCGCAGTTGTCGGACAATGTTTTTAACGTCCTGACATTCAGAATGGATCAGCTCAAATTAGATTGGAAATCAATGTGGGATTCGATGGCCCGCACCGTTGCGGATACGGTCACTAAGATGGCTGTTGAGTCAGCGGTTGGGACAGCGGCAAGCTGGTTATCTGCTATCTGGGCATCAGAGGGATTATGGGAAGTCAAGAAAGATGAGCAACCTATCATCGGACACAAGGGCGAAATGGTCTTACCCGCATATATCGCTGAAATGGTCCGTGAAGGTGCAGGCGCCACCGGCCAATTTGCGGATGTTGCAAAGGCTGCAAATCAACTCGACTCTCGTACAAGACAGGGATTTCTCAAGGGCACAACGCAGGCATACGGGCAGATTATGACGCCCGGATTAATCGGTATGCTGTACGGCGATGTGGGATTAGAAAAATTCTTCCAGGTCGCGGTTGATCCCGGTACGAGTTTGCTTGCTGCAACCGTAGGTGGTATCCCCGGGGCTGCAATAGGAGCAATGGGGATTCAAGGTAAGTGGGGTGGATGGGGGCAGTTATTGGGAGTTATCGCCTCTTTGATGGCAGGCGTTCCGGGTATAGTTGCGTCAACGATAGGGAGGCCATTGGGTGCTCTGGTTTTTGATGCCCTTGGCGATGCTCTCAACGCGCGAGGGCATGAGTCGTTGCGAGATGTACTTGAATCGTCAATGGGATATTTCGGCGGACGGCGGGAATTTGATGACCTGACTCAGAGCATGGCTGCGGCCGGGTTTGACATGGGCAGTTATGCGGCCCGTGGTTTTTCCGGTACCCCCGGATATGGACAGGGTGATTGGGGTGGTTATTCGCAAGGAGATTATGGCGGCAGTGGACTTGGCGGCAACGGTATCGGCGGTGCGGGCCTGGGTGGAGAATACTCTGGAGGCGAAAGTGACGCCGG
>CAYWBT010000370.1:0-1818 GCA_964456585.1 uncultured bacterium | reverse complement strand
CGTCTTTGGGAAGGACCTCTTCAAGCAACATCCGAAGGCTGGGAATATCCCATTGCCGGTTTCCGAGGTTATAGACAAGATTACCTATAGTTTCCTTCGGTGTTACCTCGAATGTATCATAGAAACTGCGGTTGGCTGAGAGAACCCTCAGGTCTGAAGCCAGCACCAAAAGAGGTTCACGTATTGTTTCCACGATGCTCTCAGTGTATTTTTGAGCTTTCTCAAAGGTTTCCTCTGCTCGCTTGCGCTCGGCGATTTGAGCCTGCAATATTTCGCTATCCTCCTGTAAGCGCCGCTCCGTGGCCTCCAGCCTCGTCCGAAGCTCTTCCATCTCAAGGAGAAGTTGTTGTTTTGTTTTGGATTCTGTTTTTATAATATCACCCCGCGCCGGATTGCTCTCAGATCTTTAATCTTCGTTCTCCGCTCTTAGTAATTTTATTCGAATTTTAAATAATTGCAACTCGGAAAAGAACGCGATTTGCGATAAAGTTGATGAAAAACACCCACTTGTCCCGCCGGGACCATTGGCGTCAACTTAAATGGAATGCTGGGTCATGGAAAAATGGATCATTGGGTTCATGGCAAAATACCTCTTGACAGAGAGTTTATAAAGGTAAAATATGGGTAACTTCCTTTTCAAATCAACATTCCACTATTCCATATGCATGGCATATCATAATAATGCCATTAAAAGCTATTTGATTTCAAAGAGTTGTACAATTTCCGAGCCATTAATACATGTCCTCCGGTGGCATGGCGGGCGCCGAGGATTTCTCTTTTTTAGGCTTTTCAGCAACCATCGCCTCTGTGGTCATGAGAAGGCCGGCCAGGGATGCAGCATTTTGAAGCGCAAATCGCGTTACCTTGGTCGGATCCACAATACCGGCCTTCATAAGATCTTCATACGTCCCTGTTTCGGCCTGCGGCACTACTCCTCAGGGGTTTTGCCCAGCATCTTTCTAAGCTCTTTCCCCTGTACGACTTCCTTCTGCGAAAGGAGATGGGCCAAATCATCCAGAACGTTCCGCCGCTCCGAGAGGATTTTTAGCACCCTCTGATGGGCTTCCTCGACGAATCGGGTGACCTCCTCGTCAATTTGGCCGGCCTTCTCTTCACTGTAGGTTTTCCCGGGAGCAAAACTTTCCGGAAGGAACATAGGCTGACGAGCGCGCTCATAGGTCACCAATCCCAGGCGATCGCTCATGCCATATTCCGTGACCATGGACCGGGCAATGTCTGTGGCCCGCTGCAGGTCGTTTTGGGCCCCTGTGGAGATTTCTCCGAAAACCAGCTCCTCCGCTACCCTGCCTCCTAAGAGAACGGCCAGCCGGTCCAGCAGTTCCGAGCGGGTCATTAGGTAGCGGTCCTCGGTGGGTTGCTGCTGGGTATATCCGAGAGCCGCGATCCCCCGGGGAATAACGGAGATTTTGTGCACCGGGTCGGCATGCTCAACAGACTCGGCCACAATCGCATGTCCGGACTCATGAAAGGCGACAATTTCTTTCTCCTGCGAATTCATCACCCGGTTCTTTTTCGCTAGACCCCCAACAACCCGGTCGATAGCCTCGTCGAACTCCGCCGATCCTACCTTTTTTTTATCTTTCCGGGCAGCCAACAGGGCGGCCTCATTGATGAGGTTGGCCAGGTCAGCTCCCACAAAGCCCGGGGTGCGGCCGGCGATCTTACGGAGATCAACCTTGGGAGCTAATAGAACATTCTTGGAATGGATTTTCAGGATGGCTTCTCGCCCGTTGATATCCGGGCGGTCTACCAGGACCTGCCGATCAAACCGCCCCGGGCGCAACAAGGCAGGATCCA
>CAYWBT010000369.1:0-1822 GCA_964456585.1 uncultured bacterium | reverse complement strand
GGAAGAGCAATCCCCACCTCACCCAGCGTCAGTTCAAATTCCCTCCTGCCATTGTCAACTGCCGCTGAGACGTTAGCGGCGAGTTTTTCAGGATCTTCAGAGTATTCGATAGAATCCACATCCACAAACCGTTCCGGAAATAGACCCTTTTCCTTTATTTGTTTCTGAAGCTCGCCTTGTATGGCGAGTTTGGAGATCTGCTGTGTGCTCCCGGACACAAGGCTTTCAAGTTCCGCTATTCGTAGTTTCATTTCCTTTTTATCCGTATCGTATTCGGCGACAGCAGTTTCATATCTGTTATTTAAATCCTCATTTTCACTTTTAAGCCTCTTGAATGTACCGCCGAAAGATTTCTCGGTTTTAGCAACCGCCTCTTGCAATATCTCCTCAACTTGTTCTTCAGTGTATTCCGGCATATTTCCTCCAGCTTTTGGTTTTAGATTCCTGGTTTATTACTGGCTTCAAATTCAAAGCTCATAATTTACCGTTCACCATTCATCCTTTTTCCTCTTCAATTTCCCTCAACATTCTTCCTACGTCACTTATGCCCAGCTTCCTCATGACCGAGCGGATGGATCGCGCTCCAATCTCCAACTCCTTGGCAAGTGTCCCCACATCGGGAGAAATCACATCCCTGTTCCAGAGCACCCTCACACCTGTTGGCTCAAGCCCGAGCATAACCGCAATTTTCTGCGCAAGTTCACGGAAAGACTCACCACAGAGACCCTGAGCCTCGCGTGTTGATTCTATGGTATCCTGATACAACCGCTCGATGGCTCTGCCGCTCAGGTGACCGAGATGAGAAACCATTTCCCGTGAAATTCTTGGCACCCCTGCAAGGTCATAGAACGCATCGAGTTTTCTCTCGTACTCCTGGAGCGCTGCTCCCAGGTCGTGCTGCTGATCGAGTTTATAAACCTTACCGTCCCCTTTCACCACAAGTCCCTTGCCGATGGAAAGATCGATCTCCCCCGGAGTCATGCCGTCGCGTGATGCGGCCTTGTCAAAGTGGATATTCTGAAAAATGGTGGTCTTATGCCCGTCGTACCGCACAATGTCCATTAGATCACAGGCGAGCATATTTATCGAGTCCTGAGCATCGGTGAGACTACCAACAAGCGATTCTCCGTAAATCCCTCCCCCCGAATCGAGATTACGCACATGCACAACGGGGATGAATCCGATGTTGTGGTCGTTCGAAGAAACAGGATCATACTCACCGTCAATGAACACCGTGACGCTGGTGCTGTCGATGATTTCACGGTACGAATGCCGCCGGATGACTCCTGAACTTCCCTCTTCCCGATCAAAGAAGTCATAGGAAACCGTAACAGCCCGGACATCGTCACAGTCATGCGGTGACACATCAAGCTCAACAGCTTCCGTATCCAGAAGTATCAGTCGTATCGGCCCGAATCGTGATTCCGGGAATGTTGGTACAAGTTTGATAAAGGCATCACCCGTGACCTTGGTGTATAGGGCAATGAGGTTTAAAAGATGCGGCCAGTTGTTACGCTCGAACACTTCTCTGACATGAGTTCCGCCGCTATCGTCATCAAACTCGAACCCGCGCCAGGAATTTACCAGAAGCCGTCGCAGACGGTCGGTACAGATACGAGTGTGGTTTTCGATATCTTCAATATCACGTGTCGGCAGGGTTTCGAAGCGTTCATAAAGGTAATTCCACTGGCTTTTCCCCGTCGCAATATTCCTGCCGTGGTAAGATGTCCACCATCTGATGATGTTCGAACGGCGTTCATCAATGGACTCCTGTAATACGGGCCCCGGGTCGAGGCTGAACATGTTGCTATTCTGCTGTTCG
>CAYWBT010000368.1:0-1829 GCA_964456585.1 uncultured bacterium | reverse complement strand
CTTTAATCCCTGAATGGAGACTGTACATCCAACCAGTAAAAGAACATGCTTATTACCTGAATCTTATTCTTTGTTAACCGGACACTAATGAGCATGTATATAAAATTAACCTCCGGATAACTTGCTCCTTGCGTTGTGCCCCACACCTTCCGTATTTTTTACACGGCGAGCGACTCGATAAACCACAAACCCGATACTCAGAAAGTGCGCTGTGCGTCAGACATTAAAACTGTTCCTCCCTGCTCTTTTAACATTTTTTTCCACGATGGTTTTTACGGTTTCCCCTGCCGTTTCCCAGTCTGAGACGCATCCGTTCATCCTGTATACGACCGATGATGTCCCCCTTATCCGGGAGAATATTCAACGTGATCCCTATGCGTCATGGTTTGGCCAGCTCATTGAGCGTGCTGATGCACATCTCGCGAGTAATATCGTATGGGGAGATATATCGATGCCTCTCGTCACCCAGGGGTATTATGCAAAGCTGCTCGCGTTCGCCCATGCGTTCTCTGAAACCGGCGCCATCAACCACGATCTCTACGGCGTTGAGGCGGCGCGTGCCCTGTACTACCTGCCGGACGACAACTACGATACCTTCTTTTCAAGCGATCTCGACATTTCAGAGGCGGCGCTCTACTGGGCCGAGAGCTATGACATGTTGAAGGGCGCCGGTTTCGATTTCACCACGGTCGGCCTGACCGGCACGGAATCAGTCATCCGGAACAAGCTCGCCAAATTCAGGGATTACATGGCGCGCGACTGGAATGAGGGGCTGATTCCCTACCGATCTTCGATTCAGAAAGACTTCCCGTCGGTTATTTACTTCTCATATGATAACACTGATGTCCAACCCTGGGACAATCACCATGTCAAACTGTATGCATCACTCACCGCACTTTCCCTTGCCATCATCGATAGTGACGGTTCTTCGGAAGACCTTGCCCGTGCCCGCGGGAGATTGCTCCTCACCCTCGACAACATGACGGTCACCGGGGAGCATGACGAACCGGCCGGCGGCTGGGCGGAAGGTCCGGCATATCACCTGTACAGCGCACGGCAGTATGTTCCCGCGATCATGGCGCTATCGAACATGGGCATGCTCGACTATTCCTCGCTTCAGGAGCTGGTGCAAACGCATCTCTGGCTCGCCCGGATTGTGATGCCCGACGGGCACTATCCGCCTATCGATGACACCGAGGCGGATTACTTCGACATGGCCGGTCTTCTCTACGCGCACCACCGGGATCTCCCGGAACGTGACGTGTTTCGCTGGCTCTGGGATACCAGCGACAAGATTTTCGATACGGCGTACCTGCCCGATTACATCGCCCAGTTTGACGATACACCAGCGGTTAATTCGAATCCCGGCAGCCTGGGATGGGAACCGACCGCATTCTTTCCCGAGAGTGGATTCGCCCGGTTTCGAAACTCCTGGGAAGATGATGCCATCTACTTGCTGTTTCTCGCGGAACACGGCGAAGCACGCATCAATGGACAGGCGCACGAACATCCCGATCCAAACACGTTCATACTCCATGCTTTCGGCGAGTTGCTCCTGCTCGACAGCGGCTACGGCGGCTGGGCGGAACATGACAAAACCCGCATGGCAGAGAATCACAACCTGATCCTCGTCGACGGCGAAGGCCCCGAGGGAGCTTCCCAGGGCGGGTTGTTCAACTTCTGGGATGCCAACGGTACAGATGCTTTTCTCACGGACTCGTTCAGTGCGCCGGATCTCGATTATGCCAGTTCGCACACGACATATCTCGAGACAGAATTCACGCGCTCGATTCTGTTCCCCGACCATCGCTATTTCTTCGTGTACGACA
>CAYWBT010000367.1:0-1830 GCA_964456585.1 uncultured bacterium | reverse complement strand
TCTGGAATCAGATACGAGCCGATGTGACAGGCCTCCCGGTTACCATCACCCCCCAGAGTGAGATCACCGCTCTCGGTGCGGGGTTATTCGCATGGAAAGGGATCGGACGGTTCGATTCAATCGAAGATGCCCGGCAGCACATCAATTTCAACGAGCAGATTATCACACCTTCGAACACGCGGGATATCTACGAGAATAAGTACGAGGATTTCATGAAAATTCCCCGGGCACTCCAGACGGCATATACGAAAGAATAAGTGGTGCGGTTTCGCCTGGGATAGTGTACATCAGAGCCGGTTGACATGCTCTCGTTCAGCATCGTGCTTCCCCGCATGGTAGGTGAAAGGGGGGCACTCGCTGAAACCTATGTTGGCGACGGTGGCACTGGTGCTCTGATCTTTTTTCGATTGCATAATGCGTTTCTGGAACTAACTGGTTCTGTAACACGACAAACAAACGGCATTCCTGAAGGAAAGGATAGTATTCCATGATTCTGGTAGCGGGCGTTATACTGGTTACCCTGGCAGGGTTGAGCATGGGAAGTCTGGGCTGGCCTATCAAGTCCATGCGAACATTCGAGTACGAGCACTTCTGGTTTATCGCCATGTTACTCGGGCTGTTCGTTGTTCCCTGGACGGTTACCCTGACTATGTGCCCGGACGCCATCGGGGCGTACCTGTCTCTCGACCGGAGTGTACTGATCAAGTCGAACCTCTTCGCCCTTGGCTGGGGGATCGCCAATATCCTCTGGGTCAAGAGTATGGTTCGCATTGGCTCGGCGCTTACCCTGGCGATTATGACCGGCCTCGGCGTCGCGGTCGGTGTAACCGTGCCGATGATTTTCAAGGGCACCGGTCTGTTCAGCGCTTCACCGGACATCGGCTCACCCGCAGCAAACATGGTTCTCATCGGTGTCGGTATCATCGTTATCGGTGTGATTGTTGTTTCACTGGCCGGATTTGGCCGTGACCGGGTGCTCGCGAAAACGGAGCAGCAGTCGGGCGGATTCCTTGGCGGTCTGATCATGTGTATCATTTCCGGAATTCTCTCGGCGGGAATCGCACTTTCATTCGTTTACAGCCAGGGGCCGATTGTCGCCGCCATGAAAGAGCGCGGCGCAGGCGATGTTCCGGCAATCCTCTCCGTGTGGGCGGTTGGCCTGTTCAGCGGCATGCTGGTCAACATCATCTATCCCGCCGTGGTCATCACCCGGAAGAAAACCTGGTGGAAATTCAGGAAAGGCGGCGGCGACTATCTCCTCGCGGCAATTATGGGCGCCCACTTCATCGTTGCGGTGATGCTCATGGGCTGGGGCATGCTCACGCTCGGAGTGCTCGGCGCATCGGTTGGTTTCGGCATTCAGCAGTCCATGCAGATCATGGGCGGGCAGATTGTCGGTTTCCTCACGGGCGAATGGAAAGGGGTCACCGGGAAACCACGGCTGCAGATGTACATCGCCTTGGGGATACTTGTGATCGCCATGATTATTCTTGCTTTTAGCAACACGCTGGCGAAAGGCTGACCGGAGAATATCGCCCGGCTGGCTTATGTCGCAAACTGAGCGGTCATATCCGCATATTCGATTGGTGAAATTCAAAGCGCTGACACGGTAGGTTGGAACATGAAAGGAATGCAGCATGAGACTGAAAGACAAGGTTGCGATCATTACCGGCTCCGGTGCCGGGATCGGGAAGAGCATCTGTGAGATATTCGCGAAGGAAGGCGCAAAGGTTGTGGGCGCATCACGGCGCGAAACGAACGGTCAACCGGTTATCGATGCGATCGTCGCCGATGGTGGTGAGGCGATATTCGTCAAGTGCGATGTCTCGG
>CAYWBT010000366.1:0-1837 GCA_964456585.1 uncultured bacterium | reverse complement strand
TTGGCTCCGGTGGTAGGACTCGAACCTACAACTTAGCGGTTAACAGCCGCTCACTCTGCCATTGAGTTACACCGGAACCCATTAGTCAATAGTTTTACAATTTAAAAAAAATACTATCTAATGTCAATAAAATTTTACGCTCTGGCCGTACCCTTTTTCAACCGTTCTGTTCGGCGCATGCCGTATTCACTCACCCTCATCCCCGTAGGTATACTGGACGAACGCCTCGATGGCATGGTACTCGGGAAGACCGAGACGGTCGTAAATGTCGGCGGTTGATTTGTTCCGATCCTCGGCGCGTTGCCAGAACTCCCGGTTGTCGTAGGGGCCGGGGAACATGGCTTGGTCTTTCTGGCTCTCGTGACGGAAGATGGCATAGCGCTTCTGGAGCAGTTCGTCCGGAGAGAGTGGCACCACCATGTCGATCTCCTCGGGATTCCACTCCTGCCATGCACCGCGATACAGCCAGACCACCGGTTTCTTTTTGCCGGCGTTGGTATAGATGTCAAGTGCCCTGAAAAACGCATTGAGGCAGAGACGGTGAGTGCCGTGCGGATCGGACATGTCGCCGGCTGCGAATACCATGTCCGGATTCAACTCGTTGAGAATGGTGAGGACTGCTTCGATATCGTCCTTCTCTATGGAGAGTTTCTTTGCCGTGCCGGTATTGTAGAACGGCATATCGAGGAAATGTATGTTTTCTTCTGCAAGGCCGCAGTATTTTGCCGCATCGAGTGCCTCGGTTTTTCTGATGAGCGTTTTAATCGCCTGTATTTCCGATGAGTCAACATCCCCGGGACGCTTATGGAGAAGAAACTTGTCAATATGCTGTTCAATAGCAGCCGACTGGTCGGGAGTTAATCCGAAGATATCGTTAAAATTGCGCACAAAGTCCGCATACCGCGATACGAGATGGTCAAAGACGCTCAGGTACCCGCTCACCATGTAAGCCACATGCGTTTCGTGACTCTGCTCGACCAGGCGGATCATGGTGCCGCCCATGGAAATGACATCGTCATCGGGGTGTGGACTTAAAATCAGAACGCGTTTTTTGTCGGTCTTTCCGCCAGGCCAGCCGGTGATGGTGTTCATCAGGTACTTGAATACGGTGAGGTTGATGTTGTAATAACCGCCACGGGTTTTTATCAGATCGAACAGGTCGTTCTCGATGTAGTCTTCGTCGGTGAGCTTCAGGATTGGTTTGTCGAGCTTGCGGGCAAGCCAGATGACCGCATGTCGCTGGAGCTTTTCATCCCAGGTACAGGGGCCGAGCACCCAAGGTGTCACCACCCGGGTCAGTTCTGCTGCTGCCGCTCTGTCAAGGAAGAATGTTGTGTTGGTATGCTCCTGAAGATAGCTTGCCGCCACATTTGACGTGATTTTCTCCTCTGTCGTGCGGCGAATAATCTGAGCTTTGTGTTCGCCGAAAGCCATGAGGCAGATTTCCCGGGCTTTCATGATGGTTGCCACCCCCATGGTGATCGCCATTCCCGGGACGTTGTCTTCATCGAAAAAATCGCTTGCCGCATCCTTCCGGGTGATTTTGTCGAGGTAGACCAGTCTCGTCTTGCTGGTTTTCATAGAGCCCGGCTCATTGAAGCCAATATGCCCGGTTCGCCCGATTCCCAAAATCTGGATATCGATGCCGCCGACCGAATTGATTGCTTTTTCGTATCCCTTACACCGTAACGCGACTTCTTCCCGTGTCCATTCTCCCGAGGGAATATGGATATTCTCGGATTTTATATTCACGTGATTGAAGAAATTTTCCTGCATCCACATATGGTACGACTGAATAGCCGTGTGGCTGATCGGCCAGTACTCGTCAAGATTGAAC
>CAYWBT010000365.1:0-1858 GCA_964456585.1 uncultured bacterium | reverse complement strand
GTGATCGATTACTTCGAGATTTTCCTTTCCTATAACAGCCCTGAAGTCTCGGTTTATGATTGTTTCCGATTCCTCCCCGAACAAGGCACAGGCCGACCGGTTGGCCGTTACCACCTTATAGTCGTTGTCCAGAGTTAAAATGCCGTTGGAAATACTTTCCTGGATACCCTCCAGGTAATTCTTCATGTCAACTACTCTTCCGAAGAGCTGCGCATTCTCCAGGGCCACGACGATCTGTGAAGAGAGTGCCTTCAGTATATCTTCATCCTCGGAACTGAATGTGGTGCCTCTCTTGTTCATTACCTCGGCGACACCTACTATCTCACCCTTCCTGTTGGTGAGGGGCACGCAGAGAACGGTGGTGGTACGAAAACCCGTACTTTCATCAACGGCTAGGTTAAACCGTGGATCATCGTAGGCATTCTTGATATTGAGTATATCGCCGGTGCTGGCAACGTGACCGACGAGCCCTTCGGAAAGGGGCGTTCGGATTTCGGTAACCTCCAGTTCCTGAGCCACCTTTGACCAGAGTTCTTCCCTTTTCCTGTCTATGAGAAAAAGTGTCGTTCGCTCGGCACCGAGCATTTCAGATATCTTATCGACAATCCGTATAATCAGTGTCTCCAGATCGAGGATCTGCGATACGGAGGTAACCACGTCGAGGAGAATGGCCATCTTTTCATAGCTCAGGGCCATCTTCTGGGACATGTAAAAATTTTCCAGTGAAATCGATATCTGGTTGGAAAATATACGAAAGAGCGATTCGTCCTGTTCGGTAAATATCCCTTGCTTCTTGTTTATCACCTGAATGACACCGATGAGTTCCCCATTTTTATCGATTACGGGACCGGAGAGAATCGAATGGGTCTTATAGCCTGTGCGGCGATCCACATCGGGATTGAAGCGTGAGTCCTCATAGGCATTGGTCACATTTACCATCTCGCAGTTGCTTGCCACCCATCCGGCAATGCCATCGTACAGTGATATCCGTATTTCGCGGTGAGATTCACCCTCGGCAACCTTTGACCATAATTCCCCGGCAATCTTATCGACGAGAAAAAGGGACGCCCTGTCCGCTTTCATTACCTTACTCGCCGTTAAGACCACCCGCTCGATCAGATCCTCTATTCCGATACGGAGGGTATTGATCTCCGACATGTTCAGGAAGTCATCGAATGTCTGAAGCGACTTTTCTGCGATGCGGGATCTTTTCGTTGTTTCCTGAAAACGAATATTTGTTCGCCGGAGCCTTCGTGTTACTATATTCAGAAAATTCATGTCCAGTACGGGAATGGTTTCGAGGGCCTTACGAAACTGACTGTAATGGATGCGGAACAATAAGGTGTCATCAAGGGCACGTACCGAAGCGGAACGTCGTCCATCGGAGAAATATCCCATCTCACCGATAAATTCCCCCGGTTCAATCGTCTCGAGATCAACTTCCTCGCCCAGTTCATCACACCGAAAGACGAGTGCTTTCCCCTCTATCAGGACATAGAAGCAGTCGCCCGACATATCCTGGGTAATAAACTCCTCGCCGGCTGCAACAAACTGCACATTAATCATGCCATAAATCCTATCCAGTTCTGATTTGTTGAGTCCAATGGCAAGATTGCATTTTTTGAACAAATCCTTGTATTCTTTTTGTGTCAAATCGGCAGGGTTTTTCTTATCCATCGGTGTTCCTTTCGATTGATTGTTCGGTTATTAAATATACCGGTTATCTTTTTCACCGAATATTGCTAAACAGCAGAAATCTACACAGGTTTTGGTTCAGCAGACTACTGCCGGACAGTCTCCTGCGAGTTTAACGTTCTCGGTAACCCTCCCCTGTCTTTTTCATAAGGAGTCCCCAGTC
>CAYWBT010000364.1:0-1858 GCA_964456585.1 uncultured bacterium | reverse complement strand
ACCCAGCTGAAAATCGGGATGGGAAAGGTCTTCAGCGCCCATACCGATCCGGAGGGACGGTGCGATGTCCTGGGCGTTTTCCGGTGGCCTGATTTCGTGTTCGTAATACTCGCCATTGAACAGGTTGTCGTCCATCCATAGGGATCCTCGGGTGAAAAGATCGCTGCAGGTGGCGGCAAAATCATCATCGCCCAGGTACCGGGCCATCTCTTCGGCCGCCCTGAGCGCCCCGAGATACCAGGCGCCCATCTGCGGATTGGGACCATAGTACTCGACATCCATCGTGTTATGCTGGCAGCCTTCCATGATACCGTCGCGGTCGGCATCCCAGCCGCCCGGAATCCAGCAGAATTCCAGTGCTCTGCGCACGTTTGGCCAGAGGTTTCTGAGCAGGGCATCGTCACCGGAGAGCTGCCAGTCGCGGTACATCTTCATGATACAGCCCATTTGGCCGTCGGCGGCGGCTTTGCCATAGTTTTGGGCTCGTTCGAGGGGAAGGTCGACCCGGAAGCTCATGAGCCCGTTCTCGCCGGTCGCATGGTTGAATTCGACCTCGCGCATCGATGACGCCAGGCTGCCGAACAGGAACGCCGTTGCCTGCTCGTAATTCCAGACGTGGGTACACGATCCGTAACAGCATCCCCGCTGATTGCAGCTTCCCTCCCAGCCGAAAAACCTGCCGTCCCCGGTGCGGAAACAGGTCTGGGTACGGAGCGTGCTGATGTTGAACAGCGCCGCTTCTTTCACCACGTCCGGCAGATCGCTTGCACAGAACGCCCGTACGAAGTCGACCGTTTTTTCTTCCAACTCTGCGAGTAGGGGAACCGTCTTTTCCGCCACGTCCCAGGCGTCAGTGTATTGCGTGGTGTAGTAATTACGCAGCCTGTCGGCATCGGTACCGTCCGGTGTCCATGTTAACCGGTTCGGAAAGTGCCAGGACAGGTAGAAGGTCACCTCCCGCTCACCGTTGGGCGGTACTTCGACTTCCACTGCGAGGGAGAGCATGGGGGAGTCTTCCCCCGTGGGATCGCGTTCCTCGATGCGCCCGTCCTCGCTGAAATCGTCCCAGAAATCGAGGAGGGAATTACCCCACTGCTCTCTGAGCCATGATGTTCGGTAGCTCACTGTTTCCCCGGCATCGGTGGTTAGCGTCATCGTTCCCCACTGGGGCGCCTTCGGATCGACTCCCGTAGAAGACAGGTACATTCCCTGGATAGTATTCCCCGCACGGAAGGTGTTCGCGTTATCCTTTGCTCCGACGACCTGCGGATCGCCCTTCCAGTCCTTCGTTACCTCACAGCCGTCCATACCGATGAAGTTCGGCATGCTGCCGCAGACCGAGGCGGTTACCGTTTTCCTGGTCATGTTGATGAGCCGGTAACGCAGAACGGCAATCGGGATGCCGGAAGCGTCGGGATCGCACGGCACGAGGGGATTCCACGCTTGGATGGCGACATCCAACGGGCTGGGATCGACTGTCCCATCCGTGTCGAAGAGCAGCACCTGTCCCAAAGGGTAGGCTGTCGCAAAAATGCACCGTTCAAACCTCGGCAGGCCGTGATTCGTTACCGTGCTTCCGTGACTACCCTCGTAAGAGGACACGTCGATCGGTCCTTCGAGAGCGCGTGTCATCTTTTTTCCATCTTCGGTCCGGGTAAAGATTGCGAAGAATGGGCCAGTGCTGCCACGCCGGGGTATGTATCCCTTCGACGGGCGGTTCATGATCTCCCAGTCGCGCAGGTCGCCGCGGCCTCCCAGCGAGACGGTTCCGGTACCGATACCGCCGAGGGGTAGGGCAATACGTGCGATATTCCCTTCGTAACGCCGGAGAACCGGCCAGTCTTCCTTAACACCTCTT
>CAYWBT010000363.1:0-1863 GCA_964456585.1 uncultured bacterium | reverse complement strand
GCATTCGGCCCTTTACCTGAGGCAACACCACTGAAAGCCCGGACGACCGGGACATTCGAGCATTACGGCATCACCGTCGAAAAAATCATTTACGAATCGAGGCCTGGACTGTGGGTCACCTCCTGTCTTTTCAAGCCCGCCGGAGCCACGGGAAGGCTCCCCGTTGTGCTTTTTTTCCTCGGTCACTCTGCGAAGTCATTCCGGCGCAGCGCCTATCAGCATGTCATCCTGAACCTGGCACGGAAAGGGTTCGCGGTGTTCACCATAGACCCCATCGGGCAGGGGGAACGGTTCCAGTACTATGATGAGCATGAAGGGAAAGGGAAATCGATAAGCGGTGACGCAACAAACGAGCATTCCTATATCGGCCTCCAGTACCTTATTATCGGCCGCACGTTACCGATGGTTCGGCTCTGGGACGGTATTCGCGCGCTCGATTACCTGTGCGGACGGGACGATATCGACCCCTCAAGGATCGGTGTTCAGGGAATCTCGGGCGGGGGGACAATGTCCGCATATCTCGGCGCCATGGACCGGCGTGTCACCGCTGCCGCCCCCGAATGCTATATCACGAGCTTCCGGAGACTTTTTCAGTCGATAGGACCTCAGGATGGTTGTCAGAACCTGTACGCCCAGATTGCCCGCGGCCTTGATCACGGCGATTTTCTCATCGCCCGCGCACCCAAACCGACGCTCGTGATTACAACCACACGGGATTTTTTCAGTATTCAGGGTGCACGGGAAACGGTCGCATCGGTGAAACCGGCATTTCAGGCGTTCGGAAAGCCGCAGAACCTCCGGATCATCGAGGATGACGACATACACAATTTTGCGAAGCTCAACCAGGAACGAAAGTACGCCTTCTTCTTTGAAGTTTTCGGTATCGACGGGGACACTTCCGATGAACCCATACCTGACATTGACGAAGCGATGCTCCAGGTGACAGAAACCGGGCAGACGATCACCTCAGGCTCACGAACTATTTACGATTATATCAGAAGCGACGCGGACGAGGTGCTCGCCGGACTTTATGCGTCACGGAAAGACCCGGCCGCACACCTCGAACAGGTCCGGGCTGCCTACCCTGCCCTCGCCGGTATCACCTGCGATCTGTCAATTGAGGATGTGATCTTCACCGGCCGGTTCCAACGAGAGGGATACGCTATCGAGAGAATGATTCTCGACAATGGTGACATTCCTCTTCCCGGTCTTGTGTTCGTTCCCGAAGGCAACGGCCTCTTTCCGGCGGTTTTGTATCTTAATAATTTAGGGAAAGCCGTCGACGCCGGGTCCGGCATGCTGATTGAGCAGCTCGTTGGAGCGGGATACCTTGTCTTCGCCCCCGACCTTCCGGGATGCGGGGAACTTCAGAACGTAGTCCACGATACAAGAGACACCGAAATTGATGATGATTCGGTGATTGACGGCGTCAGCTACAACCTCATCTTCGGCGCTGAGCTCATAGGGCGGAGTATCACCGGAATCCAGGCCGATGCCATACTTCGCGCGCGCCGCTACCTTGCATCCCGTGAAGATGTGTGCGAGGAGGATATCATAGCCCTTTCTCGTGGAATCACCGGGCCTGCCCTCATGCACGCCGCTGCAACGGACGAATCCCTGAAAGCAGCTGCCTTCATCGAGACACCGGTTTCGTGGGAATCCGTGCTTATGCACCGTTTCTATAACCCGGCGGTAGGCTCCACAGTGGTACCCGGTGCCCTCATACAGTACGATCTGCCGGATATCCTCGGGCTTTGTGCACCGCGAAACATCCTCATCATCAACCCGATCGACGGGGACGGCAGTCCCGCTCCCGAATCCCTCCGTGAAAAAACCGCTCGGGTCGTGAAGGCGTTGTATGGC
>CAYWBT010000362.1:0-1874 GCA_964456585.1 uncultured bacterium | reverse complement strand
ATTCATAGGGCCAGTCATTGATCATGGGACACATCTCCTGTTTGTTATTGTTGAAAACCAGATTTCACTTTTCCTTTCTCTGTTGCCGTACTGTTCCTGAAACTATTCGCTTTTATTATTTATAACCGTGATTTCCTAATTCATACAAATGGTATCGCTCAGAAAAAACGGATTTTTTTACTTCTTTCACCACTCATTTTTTCTTCTGTGCGAGGGATTACACCCGTATTCCGCTGGTGAAATTTACTTTATCATAGTATACTATATGGCGTCTAATCATTGCAATCAAGGAGTTTACCCGTGCCCAAAGACAATGTCATTCTCACCGGCATGCCCGGTTCGGGAAAATCAACCGTCGGTGTTATCCTCGCCAAGGAGCTCTGCCTGAAATTCCTCGATGTCGATGTTCTCATGCAGACCGGGGAGAACATGACCCTGCAGGAAATCATCGATACACGCGGCCTCGAAGCGTTTCTCGCGCTCGAGGAGTCGTATACCCTGCAACTTACGGTCGACAATACGGTCATTGCGCCGGGCGGGAGCGTCGTGCTGAGCGATCAGGCGATGAACGCGCTCGGAAAAAACGGTATCATCGTATTCCTCGATGTCCCGCTCGAGACCATCAAGCGGCGAATCGACATCTATACGAGGGGAATTGTCAAACAGTCCGGAGAAGCCATCGAGGATGTCTGGCGAAAACGTGCGCCCCTCTACCGTTCATGCGCCGATTACACCGTGGCCTGCGGAACCTTGAGCCAGACCGAGATCGTGAACGATATCGTCCGTCACATCGGCGGCATACTCCGTCCAACACCCTAAACGGCGACCTTCACCAGTATCTTGGCGAGCGTGCCAGTCCCCCCTTTCGGCGTATGCGCATCCTCCGGAAAAAAAACTGCGAACTGTCCCGGCCTGACCGGAATCCACACGTCCGGTTCCTCGCCGCAGAACCCGTAATCTTCCTCCTCGCTGAACGGCTTAGTCACCGTGATGCAGTCGTGCGCCGGTTTCCAGCCGAATTCGTTGATACCCTCGACACCAAACTGGATATCGATATACTTCCGGTGTGTTTCGAGTTCGGCACCAATGTGACCGGCACCCTCGGCACGGATCACCAGCGCATAGATCCGGTCACCGTCGATGTCGATGCGACCTTCGAGTCCGGCAGGATCGCACGTCTTCAGAAACGCGAACGCCCGCTCGAATCCGGGATTAAGGGCGTAGTATTTCTCAGCATTTTCAAGGGTATCAAGTATCATGTGCCGCTCCCGTTTGTTGCTCTCACCGTATCCCCCGGTGACAGGCTGTCTTATGATCCTAAAAGCTCCTGCGCTTTGCGTGCGATGTTCTCTCCGAGCTTGCGTGCGCGATCACGGTCGATGTCGGTTGACGGCGCCTTCTGGGAGACCGCGCCGAAATGCAGCGGCGGATAGCCCTGCGACATACCTCCCGAATACACGATCATACCGTAGACGAGCGCGGCTGCGATCACCGTCATCTCGGCAAAATCCGCTCCCCCGCCACCGGGCCAGTTTTGTGAGACAAACACCCCGGCGAGTTTGCCTGCCAGTTTGGCGCGCGTTGTATCCAGGAAACGCTTCATTTGCCAGCTGCACGATCCCTCATAGCACGGACAGCCGAAGATGACCGCTTTCGATTCGTCGATCCAGGCGTCGTCGATGTCCTCGATCGACATGGTCTGCACTTCGATGCCCGGGACATCCCGAGCACCTTCGGCCACGAGTTCCGCCTGTTTCTTTGTGTTGCCTGATACAGAATGATATAGTATTGCTATTTTCATTAATTTCTCCCTTGGATGTAACTATCCGCTTCACGAGTGAAACGGCGTCAGCTTGCCACCGTTTTTTATCATA
>CAYWBT010000361.1:0-1909 GCA_964456585.1 uncultured bacterium | reverse complement strand
CCTCAACGGCGGTGTGACTAACACTGATGGTGGTACAAAGAATGGGGGGAGGTCAGCGTTCAAGGCGAACTTTCTATTCTCTGTCTCCAAAACTATTTCATCCGTTACGATCAGCGGCAATCTGTGTTCATTCTTGGTTCATTACAACAATCATGCCCGACCCTGGAACTTCACACCCAGGCGGGCCGCGGTCTCCTCGATGTACCTCTGGGCATCTTCGTACTCCTCGTCCGATGGGAGATGCTCGATGAGAAGCGGGCGAGGCCATTCCATGCGGCCGAGACGAGCGAGGTAGAGTTCGTAATCAAGCTTTCCCTTGCCGGCAGCGACCTCCGTTAAGTATGCGGACATCTGGTTCGGCAGCACATAGGTGTCCTTGGCGTGACAGGCGATAATGTCCTCGCCGAGAAGATCGAAACACTCGTTGATTAGTTCGGTGGTGCGGAAGTAGTTTCTGAGACTGATCATGTTGATCGGATCAAGGAGCACCTTGAGACGATCGCTGCCCACGTCTTCCATCAACCGTTTGTGGGCGCGGGGATTGTTCATGGCGGTCATATTAACCGCTTCGATAATGAGCTTTACCTGCATGCCTTCCGTCCGGCGAAGGATTTCCTTGAGTGATGCCACCGACTCCCGCCAAGTCTCAATACGCCAGTTGTCAGGATGCGGCGCGACCGCGCTCTCGGTCGATTTCGTTCCCACATGGGTGGTGACATTTGGACAGCCAACACGCTCGGCGGCTTCGCACTGTTCGGCAACGTAGGCAATCTGCCGCTCTCGCTCCGCAAGATCGGGATGGATGAGATACGGCACCGTATGCATGTCGAAGAAGATGACATCGTTTGTGGCACAGGCTTCCTTGAGTTCGCGGACCTCGGCCTCAGAGGCGGTGAGCCAGGGATTCTTCCGGTTTATGCCGCTGTATGCGTTTCCGGCACTGAATCCTTTGGCTTTGATACGCTCGACCACCTCGGTGATGGAGGTGCCGTCCTGCGGATAATCCAGCGTGCAGTCGTGTCGCCAAGAGCAGAGACGGATCGTCGTGGGACCGGGTGTCAGGTCGCGGGGCTCATGCAAATCAGGGCTCCAAGGCGTCAGGAAGTCAGACGTTTCATTGGCATGATCATGGGGCTGCTGTTCGGACTGCGCGCAACTGGTAACAACCGCGCTTGCTGCTGCGGCGCCAGCAACGAGGGCGTTGCGGCGTGTGATGGCATGTTTCATGATGGGTCTCCTCTGTCTCCTCTGTGGTAAATCGCATATGATAAACTGTATGTCGTCAGAACAATGTGGACTCATAAAGTAAAAGTTAAAGTGAATTATTCCCGAACAGCAAGTGTTTTCTTTGACCTCCTTTTCGCCGGTTATAAGCCTTCCTGAGTTTCAGTGGTTTCCGCTTGATCATCTCACGTACTGATAACTGTTTCCCGCCATAACAATCCGGATTCCTTTCTTCCTCAATGGTTGGTAATGATTTTTAGTATTGACAAAATGCAAAGAGAGCAACAAATCCCTGATTACCTCCAGCGCTAAAGCATCTCTTTATTCATTGAAGGAAAGTGTCCACTTTGTTTTGACAGCATACAGGCCAGGTGTCTCTTAACATCGATAACACAGGGTTTATCAAGCATGTATACAGTCAATATTAACTGAAAATTCATAGCAAAATAATTTGATCTGCATATATTCGTTTTACCGAATTCTTTGGGGGAATATTTACATCTCATGATTTTGATATGGTGAATCCCGAATGAAAAGAAGAATCGCTTATTTTTTTATAATTTTTACCACGAGTCTCTTGATAATCTGACTCCTGCCGATGTGTACTCAGGTAGGAAAAGAAAATGTCTTTCCGTGAGGAAAATTATCAAGCAAAACACGATGAAACTGAGACGAGCTTATAACC
>CAYWBT010000360.1:0-1949 GCA_964456585.1 uncultured bacterium | reverse complement strand
TCGCAGAGAGGCGTGGATTCACCAGGCACGGCCTCAGTCCAAACACACGGTACATCTCGTCGATGATGTCGTTCATGGCGAGGATATCGATTCCCCGCTCGGAAAGGATTTTTTCCATGGCAATCGCATACTTGATGCCCTCGACCAGGGACTTTTCTTCAACTTCGACGACGTGTCCGGCTGCTTCTAGGTCGCGTCGGAATGTTGCGATCTCATCTACCGGTATAGTCTGTGCTGTTTCGTAGAAGGACTGTATCTCAAGGTAATCGCATTCAATCCCGTAGCGTTTCCTGATGGTAAATTCGTCTACAAATGTTGTCGACATTTGATCGCAGCGGAAGGGCAGTATACCGCACTTCGTCCGCTTCAAACGTTGTTTGATGGCGAAGGCTCGGCATGTCGTTCGAATCTCATCGTATAGTGAGTCGTCACGGTACCAGCCGGTAAGCGGCCGGTAGGTGAACCCCTCGCGGGCGAGCAATCCGCTCATCTGAAGGGTGCCGACCGAGCCCGATCCCTTGAGCATGCCGTGAAATTCGAGATAGTCCGGGAGTGTCGATGTCGGAAAGAACGTGCAGACGAGAATCGGCATCCGGGGAAGAAGCTTGAGCGCCGCCCGCAGAATCTGATCCTCGCACCACATGAGCGGCGCGATCAAGAGACCGTCCACCTCCGCCGCATTTATTTCACGTGCCGCGGCTTCTGCTTCCTTCGTGCTGTAGATCACACCATGATAAACCGGTTCGGAAAATGCCGATATCCGTGCCACGATTTCGCGCCCGATAGCTTCGACTTCCTCGGTGAATGGCATGGATTCGCCCTGGAGACCGACATCCCTGAACCATCCCGATGTGATGAAGAGTATTCCAATTTTCGGTTGTCGTGTCATGAAATTCCCCTGGTATATGTGGCAAACGTTTGGCTATAAGATACACGATAAAAAAGACAGGATGCAAGCGTCAAGTGTAAATTTTACATTGCACTCTGACTGACGTATACCGTAAGTTACCGGTGACGAACACTATGGAACCTCGATGTGGTGCCGAAAATCAGGGTGCCCGCATGAAAAAGGAGATACTGTCACATGACATCGAAAGAACGGATTTTTGCCTGCTGGAACGGGACATCGCCTGACTACGTGCCGCTCATGACCTGGAGCTTCGGATTCAAGCCGAAACCGTCGCTCACCTGGGAAAAGCGGGGGAAGATGGTGACCCATTGGTATTCCCAGCGCATGGAACACCTTCACCTTCTGCCGGAACCCTGGGATATTGATGATGATTTCAAGCGGGTGCTTGCTTGGCGGTCGCTCGGGATTGATGATATGCTCGATGTATCGATTCCCTGGAGTATGAATCCCGCTGTTACCTGGGAGGATTCGGTTGTGCCGCCAGTTTCCGGAAGCGGGTATCCGGTCATGGTCCGGGACTACAAAACACCATCCGGACCGCTCCGTCACGCTGTCAGCAGGACCGGCGAAGATCCGGGAGACGGTTGGGTTGTCCAGCCCGATTATGTCCCCCTGATCGAAGACTACAACATCCCACGCGCAGTCGAGCACGCGGTCAGTTCACCCGACGATGTCCCGAAGCTTCGTCACCTCTACTGCCCGCCCGATCAGGAAGCCGCGGCATGGTTCGATGAACGTATGGAGCGTGTGGCGGTCTTTTCCGGGGAGCATGATGTCCCGGTACAAGCATGGAGCGCGTTTGGTATGGACGGTGTCATATGGTTGACCGGCGTTTCGGGTGCGATCATGATGGCAATGGATGATCCAACAGCATTCGGGATGCTGGTTCAGATCGTTTCCGATGCCGATTATGCCCGCACAAAGCTTGCGTGCGAACATCCCGGGATCAACATGATCGTGCAGCGCGGCTGGTATTCCTCGACCGATTTCTGGTCGCCGAAACTCTTCGACGAATTCATGTTCCCCTCGATCAAACGTA
>CAYWBT010000359.1:0-1964 GCA_964456585.1 uncultured bacterium | reverse complement strand
CCTCTTCCGTCATGCCGTGATCATCATCATAAATGTCCCCCTTGCCCTGATCGGCGGCGTCCTTGGCCTTCTGGTGACAGGAGAGTACCTGTCGGTTCCCGCGTCTGTCGGATTCATTGCCCTGTTCGGTATCGCGGTACAGAACGGTGTCGTCCTGGTTACCTGTATCAATCATCTTCGCTCGAGCGGCGTCCCGCTGCGGAAATCCCTTGTCGAGGGCGGACTGCTGAGGCTACGACCGGTGCTCATGACCGCGATTACGACCATACTCGGCCTGCTCCCGCTCCTCTTGTCACGGGGGATCGGCGCGGAAGTTCAGCGGCCGTTGGCAATCGTTGTCGTTTTCGGGTTGGCGACATCGACAGTGCTGACCCTTTTTGTCCTTCCGGCAGTCTACGGACTGGTGGAGGGAAAACATGAAATGAGGATGAAGGAGTCTCACGATTTATAATGGTGGTGTTCGCGGTGTCAGGTATAACGGGGAATAGTTCCTCTGCTGAATCGACACATGAAGAGGCGTACGTAAAATAAAATCAGAATTGTGAGGGTGTCCGCTTCTATTTTGACAGGCCACCGCTGATTTTAACAATGGTGTCGACTTCATCCGGGGAAACACCTGAAAAGTTTAGTACTAAGCGGTCATTGCTCATGGTATACGGGATGATTTCACCGGAAGGAACCAGCGTGATGTTTTCAACCGGCAGGGCAAACGACGGTAATTCCAGGCGCGTTTGCCCATTCAGCCCCGCTTTTCCGCGTTGATTGGTCAGAATGTGCAGATAGATTAGGGAATCGCGCGAAACGCAATATCCCCAAGGTTGATCGGTCAAAGGGCCGGGTTTTGTGTGCTTCAGGGACTCCCAGCGCTTCTCAAGCCAGGCGCCCATGTCGATATGCAACTGGTAGGTGCCGTTGTCTTTCTGATAGCTGTGATCGAGGTTGCAGATGTTTCCCTCGCACACTATCGAGACCACGACGCGGGTCCATTCTTTCCAATCGGCGTATTCCCCCCATGTGTCGCTTTTAAACGGGTATCGCCACGATTCATTCGGGATGGGCTTGGGATTATGGCCTGATCGACCTTCGGGGAAACGCTCCCAATAGGGGTTGTACTGGTCATTCATTCCTTCAGTCGAAAAAACATCACAATCACCGAGCCGCCAATCCAATCGGGCATTGCCCCCGCAGTTGGCAATAATCAATGTTTCCGGCGAAACCGTCTTGGCCATACTGAAAAGGGGATCGAAATCCCACCCCTTATTCTGCAAATCGGTGTAATCCATGCCGGGAATGGGTGCGGTCACCTGCGCGCCATCCAGCCAGAGTACCGCCGCGTGGGTCTCGCTCAGCCATTCCTCGAAATACCGGTGATGAAAATCAAGGTAGCGCGCCCAGGTGCTGAAGTCTTCGGTTGGAAAATTCATGACTTTATTATCGTATAAATTGAGGTATGAACCGAAACGAATGCCCGCCCCGCGGAAGGCATCCATGTACTCCTGATGCCGCAGGTACGAGAAACTACCGTCCGCAATCAATCCTGTCCACCCCGATGTCTGGGCGGCAAAGGCATACCCCTGACGCGCCATCACGCGGGCCTGTTCTTCAGGGGGGCCGTGAACATGCTGACTGTCGTCGGGCGTGCCGTGAATCAACCCGCCAATTTTTTCTTCTTCCAGCCACTTTGTCGGCCGATCAACGACGTCCAGCACGAGCGTCGTCTCTGCCAGAGAACCTTTTGTGTCGGTCACCCGCATGGTAAAAGGATATCGGCCGGTATGATCGCTTGAGAATCCCAGCAGTTCTCCCTCGCCACGATCGAGCGACAGGCCCGGCGGTAAGGAACCGTCAACGATCTCCCATGAATAGGGAGGAAGTCCGCCCGTGGCAATGAACCTGAACGGTGACGCACTCGGCACGCTGTGATTGGGGGTAACTCCATCGATGGTCAACCAGACGTACGGCCA
>CAYWBT010000358.1:0-1998 GCA_964456585.1 uncultured bacterium | reverse complement strand
GTGATACAGTGCATCACCCAGGTTCATGTATGCCTCGGTGAAGTAGGGATCGAGTTCCACCGCCCGACGGAACATTGTAATCGCCTCTTCGAAGTTGCCCTCACGGCATAAAATATCACCCATATTGTTGAACGCTTCGGGGTGGTAAAATTTCAGATCGAGCGCCCTCTGGAATGACGCTTTTGCTTCCTGGATATGGCCCTGCATGAGGAGTACCTTCCCAAGGTTGTTGGATGCGGTTGCATGAAAGTTGTAAATTTCGATCGCCCGTTCAAACATTAGTCGTGCCTGTTCGAGGTTTTCCTCCCGGAGATAGATGATTCCAAGGTTGTTGTAGGCATCATCATACCTGGGATAGAGGCGAATCGCCTGCTTGAGGTAGCCCTTTGCTTCCTCGTCCCTTCCCTCCAGGCTCAGGGAATTTGCGAGGTTATTGTAGGGCCTCGGTTTTCGGGGAGATTTCCGGACAACATCACGCCAGAGGGTAATCTCATCCTTCCACACGAAATTTCTTCTGAAAGCCAGGCCGGCATTCATGCTTATGAGTGCCGCCATGATCAGTACGTATGCCCGCAGGCTGCGAACTCCTACCAGATCATACAGCACACCGGCGACAAACAGACTATATCCAAACATGGGCAGGTACAGACGGTGCTCGAACATCACGTTGCCGAGGGGTTTGAAACTCGACTCAACCGAGATGGTAATGAAAAACCAGAGTATCCCGAGCGCAATGAACCGTTTTCGTAAGAACAACGAGACTGCCGTACCAAAAAGCCCGAGAAGAAAGAGAAATCCGAAGAATGTCGTCCCCGGCGTTAAGAAACCGAGCGATGCCGGTACATCGTGATCGAGATTCTGTCCCACCGGCAGCACCAGAAGCCGGAGATATATGACCAGTACCCTGAACTGGGTCATGAGGTAGCGGATGCTCGTCAGCTCAGGATCGAGAAGCCGCTGGGATGGTGATGGATGGAAGAGGATGTACGTGCCGAATTTCATCACCAGGATCGTCAGAATGAGGGCGCTCACCGCGAGGGGGGGCACGATATAGAGCAGTATCTTCCTGTCTGTAACAATCTCCCTGAACTTCCTCGTTTCCATCAGGCTGAATTCAAAGACAACCAGCATGAGCGGAAGCGTAAAAACGATTTCCTTTGTCAAAATACCGGCAAAAAACGTCACCACAAGCCCACTATAGGACAGGACTGCGGTTAGCCGCCTTTTCGCGAGCCTTCCCTGAAGATAGAGACACAGGGACGCCAGGTAGAACAGCGTGGCGAGCGCGGCCAGTCGCTGGACAATGTAGGTGACCGCCTGTGTCTGGAGGGGGTGCGCGACGAAGATGAGTCCGCAGAATAGCGCCACGAGTCGTTTATGTCGTGCAAGGTTCGAGGACCCCATAACCGGGGTGGCAAGTATCAGCATCACGAGTCGCCAGACGAGTAAGGAGGCACCCAGATGGATGAGGAGATTGACCAGGTGGTAGCCGAAGACATCGACCTGGTGGAAGTGGTAATTGAATGCGAAGGAAAGATCGCCCACAAACCGGCGGCTGTTGAATTTCCATATCGATCTCAGATCGGTGACATCGTGAACATCAGGATTGTCGACAATATTCGAGAAATCGTCGAAGTGGAATGAACAATCAAAACTGTTCGCGTAGATAATAATCCCGACCAAACCGATGAGAACGAGCGATACAAACGGGATGAGAAAAACGGTGTACCAGTGTTTCACCGATTCACGCGGTTGTTCAGTTACGTTTTTTTTCCCCCGATTTTTCTTTCCCATGATATCCCAATCCCGTTCTTATCGTAGTCGCTATCCTTGATCGAACGATTGAAAAATATACTGAACGAGCAAAAAAAATCAAAGACACTTCCGATAATATCTTGATTTAACCAATGGTAATGATTATTATTTGCGTGAACAGTCTCGGTCTGCGCTGTTGGATACCCAAAGGAATGTACCTGCATAGCGGTGTGATAGGGCGGT
>CAYWBT010000357.1:0-2017 GCA_964456585.1 uncultured bacterium | reverse complement strand
AACTCCATAGACCGGATAGACCAGGCGATCCTCTACGATGTTACCGACGGTTATTCAGCGGACCCCTACCCCACCTGCAATCTCAAGCGAGACGGCGCCGAACGGGCGATGTACCACATGGGATTCACGGGCAAGCTCATCACCGATCTCGGGGCGGGAAAACCCTCGAAGATTATTATGCAGGGATTCAAATTTCACGACAGGCTGCCGACACGGGCGAACCTTCGCGAATGGGCGAGCCAGGTAGCGAAAGTCGGCGTAACGGACCTGGAATGGTATGGCGACCAGAGGTTCATTACCCCTGATTTTTATAAAGAAGTTCTCCGGATCAGCCGGCTCTGGAAAGATCTTCCCGCGCTTGATATTCCTGAGAAATCCGACATTTCCGTGATTTTCAGCGACGATTCACGCAACGCCGATAACGATGATCTCCTGCACGCGCACTACATGCTCCACGTTATCCTCGGCGAACATCTCGGCGCATGGTACACTATCACCGGCGAAAACCAGTTTAACCGGGGGCTTCAGTCCCTGGATAACGCTAAACTAATCATAGCGCCTCAAATTTCATGGGTATCGAAAGGCTTTGCTGAAAAGCTCGTCGACCGAGTGGAAAACGGCGCAACCCTCCTTGTGCTCGATCCCTGCGCACTGACCCACGATATAGAGACCGGTCCGCTTACGGCCAGCCGGAAGCTTTTGCTGGGAACAACACCCGGAAAGAGACGGGAAGCGTCGCAGATGATTCCAACCCAAAAAGGCCGTGAGCGCTTCAAAGGAATCACGCGATTGCTGATCACGCCCGGAAAAACGGGGGAAGTCGCTCATGTAATCAAACCGCCGAGAGGTACGGACACCCTCTTTACGTATGCTGACGGCGCGCCTGCTGTCTACAGCCGCAGGATTGGAAAAGGTGAGGTTATCGTATTCGGGGCAAAACCCTTCGGGAACAGCAAACGCGCACTGATAATGAACGAATGGGATACTTTTTTCACCGGCATCCTGGACGATCTCGGAATCGAGCGAGATCTTCCGATCTGGAATTTTCTCCTTCCCAAATCGGGGAGCGAGGTGGCGACCTATGAGTTCCAGAAAAAAAGCGATTAACCGATTGCCGGGCGAGCGCGCCGCGGCAAGTACTGCAGTAACCATACAGCGTGTCAAACCGGGGTTATCACTACACAGTACAAACGAACAGTGGAGACAGAGGATATGAAACCATCATGGAAGCTTTTCTGCAACATCTTTACTTCAACAACCTGCATGTTCGTTCTGGCAGCCGTTCTGCTCTGCGGAGTCCCCGCACATACCCAGGACAACCCTCTTTCCGTTCCACGGCCCGATGCGGTGTATGAAAGCGTCCTGACCGACCGCAGAATAAATCGAGAAGTAACATCGTTCTATCAGGGACTGTACGGCAAGTTGGACGGTTATACCGACAAGGAATGGGCCGAAGAGCAGAGGAACTTTTTATTGGAGAGCGCATATGCGGGTGTCGACGGTCCTTTTTTACCGCAAGCTATGGATAAGTTCGGAGAAGAGGGGATAGAAGAGCTGTATGAAAAATACGGCATGAAATTCCCGTTTTATTTCCCGTTTAGACAATACTCTGACATTGCCAAAGCAAACGGCGCGCTTTTTGTGTTTGCAACGGTCCGCGCCAGTTGGGAACGCGGTCTTTCCGCCTGCTGGGACCCGAAGTTTATCGAGGCGGCGACCACGGAGCTTGAAAAGTGGCTGCGGGTGTACGGAAAAAAACCGTGGCTTTCAAGCGTTATCGGCCAGGATGAACCGTTCAACTGGGCCGGTACGCTCAGGAATCCTGCCGTTGTTGCTATGGTAAACAGGGAACTGAAAGAGAAATACGGCGTGAAGATCGCCCTCACGGCTAAAGATACGACGCTTACGATGCCCTGGGAATTAACCGATCCGGCTGTTCTTAACAAGCCTTTTCTTGATGTGGCCCTCATGCGTGTCGCCGTCTGGAGATGGCTGAACGACCGCATTTACGAAGCCG
>CAYWBT010000356.1:0-2022 GCA_964456585.1 uncultured bacterium | reverse complement strand
TCTGGACGAGGTACCTCGACAGCCGTGGCTGAACGCACCGCGGACGAATGTTACTGTAATTATCGGGTGAGTATGTCGCCTGGCAACTTGAGGGTGTGGTGCAAGGTTTTCCCGGAAGAAGCCGTTTCACCTGCAGGAAATCCCATGGTCACGCAGAGCCTCATTGCTTATACGCTCAGAACCAGAATCGGACGCCCACTGCGGCATGGGCGCGGAGCGCGGTCTCGGGAACGATATCCATGATCGGGGCGGCTTCAAGGAAGAGATCGAACGGCGCCTCCTCGAAAATCATTGCGGTTCCGATGACGAAACGGATGCCAAGCCGGGTGTCATCACCGACTTTGAGTCTCCCGCCGACACCGTAATAGAGGGGGAGCTGAATATCGCGGGTAATCTCGAATGCTTCCGTTAGCACATGCCAGTTATGCCAGATTGCGTCACCATGGAGAGACAGTTCGGTCTCGTCGGTAAATGACCAGGCGACTCCGCCGTCGAATGCCATGGTGTCATCCCACCAGACCTTGCCGTTGAGCCCGGTCGGTTCGCCGACCATGAAGCCGAGGCCGATTGATTTGTCCTGTGAGTAGGCGGAACCGGCTGAAAATGCGATGAGTACCACGAGTGTTTTGAGGATCGGTCGAAACAGTCTCATGCGGGCGTCCCTGTTCATGAAAAGGTTTATGGGAGAGGGGGAAATACTTTGTGGATGCGAATGGCAAATATAGCGGGAATTATCCCCGGCTTCAAGATAAATTTCTGCAGGAACCGTGGGTGTCGCCGATTCAAGAATCTTCCCTACCGTTTCGGAACCATCGGTACGAACCTGACTCCGAGGAGGTTTGTGGTTTTCATCTCGCAGTTCTCTTTGACCCCGAGAATCAGGTACTGTGCCTCCCACTGGCCGCCGACCGGCGCGATGATGCGGCCTCCTTCGGCGAGTTGTTCCACCAGTGCCGGAGGGATTTCTTCCGGTGCCGCTGTCACGATGATGGCGTCGTAGGGCGCCTGTTCCGGCCATCCGAGGTAGCCGTCGCCGACCCTAAAGTGGATGTTGGTATAGCCGAGTACCTCCTCCAGGACATGCTGTGCTTTCATCGCCAGGTCCGGCAGGATCTCGATGGTATAGACCTCACTCACGATTTCGGCGAGAACGGCTGCCTGATAACCGGAGCCGGTGCCGATCTCGAGGACACGGTCATCCGGTTTGAGGCGGAGTGCTTCGGTCATATAGGCGACGATATAAGGCTGGGAAATCGTCTGACCCTGACCGATGGGTACCGGACGGTCCTCATAGGCCTCGCCGCGGTTCGCCGCGGGCATGAAGAGGTGCCGCGGTACCTTATCCATGGAGGCAATCACCCGTTCATCGCGGACTCCGCGGCTGATGATCTGACGATCCACCATCTCGTGACGCATGAGGGAGTAATCTTCAGGATGTTCCGCTGAATTTCCCTTCCCGCCGAAGAGCAATCCGATAAGCAGTGTCAGCATAATGGTTACTTTCATGGCAATTACCGGGATGTGTTCCGGTCCTGGATTTCTCCGCAAGGCCCTGTTTCAGCCCGCTGATGCCGGGATGGTGTCGACCCGCGTGAAATTGGCCTTTCCCGCAGTCAGATCGAAAAGGTACATGATATCGTCGGCGATGAGCGGAAAGAGAACGGCGTCGGTACCGTCGTCAAAAGCGACGAAGAACCGGCCGGCGTCCTCCCGCTGTCCCTTCGTGAACGTGCCGGTGTGGTGTTCAACGACTGTGAAATCCCCCGATACGAGATTGAAGGCCTGATGGAGATATTCGACCGATTCGCGCTCGAAACGCCAGGTGATGATCGACAGCCCGTCGGCGTACATCCATGATCCCACCAGGCCGGTTCCCCCCTCATTCCGGATGAACGGCGTGCCCCGGGCGAACGTACCGGTGGAATCAGTTACCCCGCCGACTATAAGATAGCAGCACGAAGCGGTGTCGGCGAGGTCTTTCCCGAACCGGATGAGCGTTTGCGTCTCCAGCGGCACCAGTTC
>CAYWBT010000355.1:0-2022 GCA_964456585.1 uncultured bacterium | reverse complement strand
GCCATGAAAGGAACACTAATGTACCGAATACTGTCTACGATACTGACTGTCACTCTGCTTCTCTCCCTCTCGTCCTCCATCGTGATCCATGCCCAGACGAAGGTGCCGGATAATGGCAAGAACGAAACTCTTCAACAGCGTAACGAACGTATGATGTGGTGGCGCGAGGCACGTTTTGGTATGTTCATTCACTGGGGGCTGTACGCTGTCCCTGCAGGTATCTATCAGGGCAAGAGCATCAGCCGTGATGAGCATGAAAGTCTGCTCGGCGAGTGGATCATGTCCACTTCAGACATCCCAAAGAAGACCTACGAGCAGTATGCTGAAAAATTTAATCCTGTGGCGTTTGATGCCGATGAATGGGTGCGAATCGCTCAGGATGCCGGCATGAAGTACCTGGTTTTAACCTCGAAACACCACGAGGGATTCAGCATGTTCGACTCAAATTCGAGCGATTACACGATTGTGAAATCAACCCCCTACAAGAAAGACCCGATTCAGGCGCTCTCGAAGGCGTGTAAAAAAGCAGGTATCAAGCTTTGTTTCTACTATTCCATACTTGACTGGCACCACCCGGCCCAAGTACTCAACGAGAAAGCGAAACCCGGCAGAAAATATGCGGAAGCACTGATCCGGGACGGCCGTAAGAACGAATACGTCTCGTACATGAAAACACAGATCAGGGAACTGATGGTGAATTATGATCCCGCGGTGTTGTGGTTCGACGGCGAGTGGGTTCCCTGGTGGACGAAGGAAGATGGCCGTGATCTCGCCCGCTATCTCTGGGATATGAATCCGAATCTGGTCATCAACAATCGCGTGGGCAAGCGCGATCCCGATGACGGCGATTTCGGCACACCGGAACAGCATATCCCCGATCAGGGTTTGGACTATGACTGGGAAACCTGCATGACCATCAACGACACCTGGGGTTACCGGATAGACGATCACCGGTGGAAGAGCACCGGCGTTCTCCTTCAAAACCTTGTCGACATCGCAAGCAAGGGGGGGAATTTCCTGTTGAATGTCGGTCCGACGAAAGAGGGCATGATTCCGGCGCCGAGCGTCGAACGACTCAAGAAGATGGGTACATGGATGAAGGTGAATGGGGAATCAATCTATAGCACGAGCGCAAGCCCCTTCAGCCGCCCGGATTGGGGACGTTATACCAGAAAGCCCGGCAGGTTGTATGCGCACGTCTTCAACTGGCCGATCGATCAGACACTTCACATTCCCGCGGTTGATGAGAAAGTTTCGAAGGCATATTTGCTCGCCGATCCGGCGCAGAAACCGCTCAAGGTACAGCAGACACAATCCGGTGTAACCGTAACGCTTCCGGCAACAGCTCCCAACACGATCGACTCAGTGGTCGTGCTCGAACTGGAATGAGCGGGCACGGCGAATACCCGCGTAGTGCATGGGCAGGATCGGTCCGGTACAAGATAATGAAACGTATTCATCCGGGGGAAAAATGCTGAAAAAGGCCATGAAACGGAGAAGTTTCCTGAAAACGCTTTCCCTCGGTGCGGCAGCTGGCGGTCTCGCAACAGAGCTTCTCGCCAAGGATACACCGCGAACAAAACCGAACATCCTTTTTCTCTTCACCGACGACCAGCGGTTCGATACTATCCATGCTCTCGGAAACGAACATATCATCACACCACATATAGATTCCATCGTTACTAACGGCACTGCTTTTATGAATGCTTATTACATGGGGGCATCGCTGGTTGCCGGAGTCTGCATGCCGAGCCGTGCCATGATGATGACCGGACGCACACTATTTCACCTGGAAGGCAACGGCCACAGACTCCCGCCGGAGCACCCTACCCTCCCGGAAGTTCTGCGGAAAGACGGTTACACAACTTTTCACACCGGCAAGTGGCACAACGACAAACAGTCATTCGCACGGAGCTTCACCACCGCCGACAAAATCTTCTTTGGCGGCATGAGCAGTCACTATAACGTTCCGATCAATGACTTCGACCCAGAGGGCACATTCCCCAAAGAAGACCGGTATTT
>CAYWBT010000354.1:1351-2023 GCA_964456585.1 uncultured bacterium | reverse complement strand
CTCCCGGGCACATACGGCATATAAAAATCACCACGGGCGATATCTGATCGACGAAGCGGAGCTGGTGGCAAAATGATCCTCCTCGTCGATCTCTGCCATACGCCGGAATCTCTCAGCAGGGACGAGTTCGTGGGCCCCATTGAACGGATTGTTACCGGAACAGGGGAGACTGTGCGGGTGCTTCATTACACCCGGTTAACAACCCCGGAACAGGTCGCTGGCGCCGATGCGATGATTCTCTGCGGAACGGCACTCGCCGACAATAATTTCCTGAACACTGAAGGTGCCTTTTCATGGATTCCTGCCTGTTCCTGCCCTGTGCTCGGCATCTGCGCCGGCATGCAGGTGATCGCCCGCAGTTTCGGCGGGACTATCACCTCCCGATGCGAGATCGGCATGACCGATATCCGTATTGTGGCGGCGGACGGACTCCTGGGAAAGCCCCGTACTTTCCCGGCTTATGAGTTGCACGGGTTCGCCGTCGGCTCTCCCGGACCCCTCACCGTCCTTGCCGAATCGGAATGCTGCATCCAGGCTGTCCGCCACCCTTCCCGGCCCGTATACGGGGTCATGTTTCACCCGGAAGTGCGCAACGAATGGGTGGTCGGACGCTTTCTCCGGCTGGCAGGTGCACAGGGTGCCATCTCACCCTGACGACGACCGGTGCGGGGA
>CAYWBT010000354.1:0-1341 GCA_964456585.1 uncultured bacterium | reverse complement strand
TCGATCCGTGGTACACCTTTATTTTTACTGCAGTACAACATGGCTGACAGAACCCTTATGATAACCGTGCTCATGGTCGACGACGATCCGTCCCTGCTTAATGATGCCCGCCGGTATCTTGGGAAGGATCCTGACACCAGACTTGTAACGGCGCAATCAGGCGAGGAAGCACTCCGTTTTCTTAATAGTGAGAAACCGGATGTCATTGTCTCCGGTTTTGACCTGCCCGGCATGAACGGTTTCGAGCTATTTCGCACAGTACAGGAGAGTAATAGTGAGATCCCGTTCATCATCGTCACCGAGGGTGGGCATGAGGACGTCGTCATCGATGCGCTGAACGCCGGTGTCGATTTCTATCTCCGGAAAGGCGGAGAGCCAACAGCACTCTTTGCCGAACTCAGCAAATCCATCAGGCAGATTATGAACTGTTGCCTAACAGAGCGATCGCTGCGGCAGAGCGAGAACCTGCTCCGCACTATCATCGAACACCTGCCGGATGCGACATTCGCCATCGACACCAACGGCAGAGTTGTTGCCTGGAACCGTGCCATAGAGACGATGACGGGTATCCCCTCAGGGGAGATGATCGGGAAGGGGAATTATGAATATGCCATTCCCTTTTACGGCACCCGCCGCCCGATTCTCATCGACATTGTCACAAGGCCAGATGAAGAAATCGCGCCGTATGATGGGATTAAACGTAACGGGAATATAATTGAAGCAGAAACTATGATCTCCCGGCCAGGAGGAAAAGAGGCGGTTCTCTGGGGAAAGGCAACCCTGCTGGTCGATGAAAACGGCAATCCCGAAGGCGCTATCGAATCTATCAGGGACATCTCTGAAAACCGGCTTCAGGCAATTATTCGGGAAGGTGAGGCCAAATACCGGCAGCTTGTCGACCATGCCAGAATGGCCATCGTTGTCGAACAGGAGGGCAAAATCCGGTTTATAAACCCGTTTGGCCTTGAGATATTCGGCCTCACACCGGATTCGGCTGCCGGCATGCCGTTCGTGCAGCTGATTCATCCGGACGACCGGTCGATGGTGCTCGAGCGGCATGAACAGCGCCTCGCCGGAAAAACGCTGCCGAGCAGTTACACGTTCCGCATCATCGACCACAACGGCTCGGTGCGCTATATAGAGATCAATGTCATCATGTTCTCGTGGGAAGGTAAACCGGCCACTCTGAATCTGCTTTTCGACATCACGGAGCGGAGGAATGCCGAAGCGCTTCTGCGCGAGCGGGAAGCGGTGCTGCGGTCCATTTTCGCGGCTTCCCCGGTAGGAATCGCAATGATTGCCGAGAGCATCATCCTTGAAGTGAATGATACATTCTGCGAG
>CAYWBT010000353.1:1503-2032 GCA_964456585.1 uncultured bacterium | reverse complement strand
GCCTGTGGGCTGCCAGATCCTCACCGGCGGTAAATGTCTTTATTTTATCTACTTGACCCATAATTACTTACCTCCTGACTATTCGATTTTTATCCTTATTTGACCAATTTAATGTTAGCGGATTTGATATATTCACTGTGTTTTTCGGGGTACTTTTTCGCAACTGCGGAGATGGCCTTTCCCCGGCTTACTGTGTTGGCTGCCGTGTATTCTTCCACCAGCTGCTCAAAGTCTTTTTTATCGTCCCCGCCGCCGTGATCACCGCCTCCCATGCCGACCTTTTCTGTGTTGGCTTTGTGAATCTCAGTCAGCATCTCGTCGCGGAATTTTTTATCTTCGGTATCGACGGAATCGGTTTGGTGTGTGCCGACGATGGCCAGGTACTGTTCGGGATTGATGCCGGACGCAATGATCTCACGGAACTTTGCATCCATTTCCACACCGAATATGGCACCGGCCATGGCGAGTATCCGTTCGCGTTCGGCCTCTACTGCTGCGGATATTGCGGGTGCGGTATCGACCGCCTCTG
>CAYWBT010000353.1:529-1493 GCA_964456585.1 uncultured bacterium | reverse complement strand
GGCCTCGCTGATCAGCGACGCGGTGTCTACCGATTGTGCTCCTTCTGCTCTGAGCTGTGCCGCGAAATCAGGATACCCGGCAACTAACTCGTCGTAGGTGAGCTTTTTTTCAGCTTCTTTTGTCATGAGTGTTGTATCCTTTCCGGGGGATCTCCCCTGTATATTTGCGTCCCTGTCGGACGCAGAAATCGCTTCCATAATGGCATCGTCGAGGTTGCCGATCTTGTCGGCCAGGCCCGCTTCGATGGCCTTTTCGCCCCAGTACAAGGCGGCTTCTGTGCCTTTAATGTGCTGTTTTGTGAGTCTGCGGTAACGAGCTACGTCGCCGGTAAACAGCTCATACGAACGATCCACTATGTTTCTGATGGTAGCGTATGCCTCATCGGTGAGGGGTCCGTGGGGCGATAGATCATTTTTCCGGGCACCGGCGTAAACGGTGGTCACCGCGATTCCTTCTTTTTCATCATATTTCGACTGATCAAAATGTTTCGCGATGACACCGACGGATCCCACGCCGCCCGATTCGGGCACGTAGATCTGGTCGGTGGCGGCGGCCAGGTAGTAGGCCGCTGAAAAGGCATGTTCATCGACGGCGGCATAGATCGGTTTCGATCCCCGGGCCGCGAAGATTTCCTCGGCGAGTTCCCGGCATCCGGCCACTTCCCCGCCGGGTGAATCGATATGTAAAATAATGGCGGTGATCTCGTCGCTGGCCAGGGCCTTCCGGAAGGTGTTCCGAATATAGAGATAACTGGTCATTCCGCTGTGAGACTGCATCATGCTGTGGCGGTGAACCAGGCTGTCATGCACGGGGATAATCGCCACGGCGGGCACGACGGCCGCGCCCTGCTGCCGGAGATATCAATTCCCTCCGGTATTATACCCACGCCGGCCGTATTGATAAAGAGCTTATCGGCACTGCCTCTCTGTACCACCTTGGTGTCTCCGGTGACGATTTCCACTC
>CAYWBT010000353.1:0-519 GCA_964456585.1 uncultured bacterium | reverse complement strand
GCTGCCGGACGGCGGTTTTCGCCTCCAGCGATTCGGAGTATTTATCCGGGGCGTCCGCCGGCTCCTCCATGATGATATTCAGGCGGTCTTTCAGCGCCCAGAGGATTACGTCCAGTTTGGGCTCGTGAATCATCAAGGGCACGTTGAATATCCGGGACATGATGAGTGGTATGGTGTGTTTATTCATCTGCATTCTGGTCTGTCCTTTCCTGTAAGTCGTCGTCTGCATTGGAGTTGTCGAATGGATATAGCGCCGGTTTTTTGTCGAGGCCGCGCTTTTTGATCATGTCTTTTTCTTCTTCCAGTTGATCGAGGAGGGTCTCAAGATCGGTGCCGCGTTCCGCTGCTATCTGGGCCAGGGATTTCATGTTGTTGCCATTCAGCTTGATGTCGGAGGTGGCCTCTTTTACGGGTTCGATGTCGCCCTTGGGGGCGCCGCGCCATTCGGTACGCGTGAGGCTCCATATGCGGCTGTAAAAATTCTGCACCTTCAGATCTCCACGGAGATACGCCTCTTCC
>CAYWBT010000352.1:0-2040 GCA_964456585.1 uncultured bacterium | reverse complement strand
CACTGCGCTTCATTTTGCCGGCAGTTGTGTTACTCTCGACAGCGGTTGTAAATGGATAACGGTTCAGGACTGTATCTCGCTCGAGCCGGTATCGAGATGCGGAGGCGGACGTCGTTTCACCTTTCAGATATGCGGTCAGCTTTGTCTCGTTCAGCGGTGTTTTTCAGACAAGGGTCGCCATTCTTTTGTCTTAGGAGGCTCTCTGACATGCGGACCGAACGTGTTCATCGACTGTACTGCCAAACGGCCATATTCCAGCAGCGAGCCGCATTCGAGTCTTGTCGTTGGCAGCCTGTATGATAATGTTCATGCGCCTTTAGCGTTTCGTTTCGCCAAATCAAACCCGGTAAGGTGGATGGGGATAAATAGTTACGCATGGAATTGCGAGGGTCTGTTCATTGTGCAGAAACCCCCGACAGCGCAAACGTATTCGATCGGTCATATCGGAGTGCACGCAATGGTTTTTAACAGAAATTTAATAGAATATTCCTGGGATGAGGGTTATGTGGAATCCCTCGACGAACATGTTGAACCGAGAAGTCTTTATCTCAAACAGCTTGAGGAAAGGTTAGGCAAAGAGGCGCTTCGGAATATCGGGGCGGAATAGATAGGAATATCGGTATCGTCGGCCGGACGGACCTGACGGATGAGCTCTTTTATCAAGGAGATGCAATGCAGAATGTTCTTATTACCGGAGGCGCCGGTTTTATTGGCTCAAACTTTGTACGGTATCTGCTGAAAGCGGAACAAGAGGTGACGATCGTCAATCTGGATGCTCTAACCTATGCGGGCAGTTTAGAGAATCTCAGAAATGTCCCCGACACCGAACGGCACAATTTTGTTCAGGGCGATATCTGTGACCGGCATCTGATTGCCGATTTGTTACGCCGTCACCGGATCGATACTGTGGTGCATTTTGCGGCGGAAACGCATGTCGACCGTTCAATAATCGTTCCGGATACGTTCATTCAGACCAATGTGGTTGGCACGTTTACGTTGCTGGAATCGGTTCGCGAGGTATGGCTGACCGGGAAAACACTGCCTGTTGAAAAAGTACGATTCCATCATGTATCTACCGATGAGGTATATGGTTCTTTAAAATCCGATGAGCCGGCCTGTACTGAGACGAAACCGTATTCCCCCAACTCTCCCTACGCCGCCTCAAAAGCTTCCAGCGACCACCTGGTACGAGTCTATGGACATACCTATGGGTTACCATACACCATCACAAACTGCTCAAACAACTATGGTCCCTATCAATTTCCCGAGAAATTGATTCCGTTGATAATTTTAAATGCACTGGATGGTCATCCTCTTCCCATGTATGGAGACGGAGGTCAAATCCGGGATTGGCTGTATGTCGAGGACCACTGTGAAGCTGTCCGGATGGTGCTCCGCAATGGTTTACCCGGCGAAACATATAATATTTGCGGAAATAATCAACCCACCAATCTGACCGTTGTACAGATGCTGTGTGATATTCTGGATCACGTTTTACCCGATTCGGCCTACAAGCCACACAGTGATTTGATTCAATTTGTCAAGGATAGGCCCGGTCACGACCGCCGCTATGCAATGGATACGACAAAAATCCGACATAAATTGGGCTGGCAACCCCGTCAATCACTTGAAAACGGTTTTTCGAAAACGGTAGCGTGGTACCTGAATAATCCTGATTGGATAGCTTCGATTCGCAGCAGGCCGGATTATCAGGCATGGATAGAAAACAATTATACGAGGAACACATAACATGAAAGGCATTATTTTAGCAGGAGGGCGTAATACCCGGTTGTATCCCGTAACAATCGGCGTGAACAAACAGCTTCTGCCGGTGTATGATAAACCCATGATTTATTACCCGCTCTCGATGTTAATGCTGGCAGGGATACGTGAGATTCTGTTGATTTCTACCCCTGATGCGCTCCCCTTGTTTCGATGTCTGCTTCAGGACGGCAGCCAGTGGGGATTACGGCTCACGTTCGCTGAACAGCCCAAACCCATGGGTCTTGCCGATGCTTTTATCGTGGGAAGAGAGTTTGT
>CAYWBT010000351.1:0-2052 GCA_964456585.1 uncultured bacterium | reverse complement strand
TCTTGACCACGGTCCGTTCTTTCTCTCCTTCACTCCACCAGGGAAACGTGAAGTCGCCGGCTGATTCTGCCACCACCCAATCGGCCTCATCGAGGATACCATCAATCACGATCTTTTCCGTCGTACGTTTCACCGTGTATTCGGGAAGCTCGGCACAGGCCGAAAAAGAAACGAACAGTGTGAAACATGCTGTCACTGCAATGATCAGCCGCATGTATGGCTCCTTTCGTGTGAGAGTTTCATGAATCATGTCGTTTATGGAAACATTATTTAGTCTTTCTTCTTAATCCACTTGACCGCATCGGCAAAGACGACCGTTCCATTCGATTCATCGGTCAATTCGATCGTTGCCGTCCCGCTTGAGAATCGATATGTTCCTATATGTTTCCAGCCCTCAGCAGACTTTTCCATATCGATAGCAACGCTGTCAATACCCGCGTCATGATACACATGAAAATGAAAATCTTCAATAGCAAATTTATTTTCAAAAGGCACTGGTATCCTCAAGCGGTGTCGACTCAATGTATAGAAATACACATCGTAGATGCCGCTTTCAGAGAGTTCGGCGTTCCACGCTACTTTGTAATCTCCCCTGCCCGCTTTGATATAATGAGCTGTTTTATCAAGTTCGCCCATAAAAAACTGGGCAAATCCTTCCTTCCAAGAAGTAGGCGGACGACGGTAATCAAACTCTTCAGGTTCCTCATCTTGCACATCGTTCTTTCGAAATAATCTCACGACAAAACGTTCTTCGGGCTGGGACACAACGGTGAAACCCTGATCCGAATTGTCGACGACGATCGCGGGATCGATAACTTTCTGCGGATTGTTAACAATGCGCTCTCCTTCGAACAAATCTGCGGCTTTGTCCCTTCGAGGTTTGCCGGTTTCTATTCCAAAATATTTATCGTTCCAAGCGTTAAAGGTGGAAAAGTTAATGCGATTACAGAGGTGTTCCGGCAGATCGGCGAAGACACCGATTTCCTTTGCCTGATTTGCTTCGAGGTTAACAGAGCGTTTTACATTATCATACCTTCCGCCAATCCACGCCAGAATCGATCCCGCAACCGGTCCCGAATTATATATTTTAAAGGTGATGTGGTAGATTTCTCTTTTTTCTCGAACGACAAGAGTCCGTTGTGCATCATAGACTTCAAATCGGGGAAATTGTTTTTTGTTGTACCATTGATCCATATACGCAGCGATGTCAATTCCGAATTTTTCCTGTACTTCTTGGGAGAATTCTTTTACAGGAACATCGATGCATTTCTTTTCGCTCAGGTAATCCATGAGGAAGTGTTCGAAACGTTCCGTGCCGATCTTTCCATCGAGGAAATTGAAGAACTCGTCCGATTTACTCCTGAGAACTTCATACATCATATCCGTTCGCATCGAGTCAACCAGAAGCTCGTTCAGTGTTTGTTTCACGAGTATTCGGCGGACACGTACGTTTTCTTTCTGTTGATCGCCGTAATGAAACAGTCTGGACTTGAGGTAGTGTGTCAATGCAAGATTAAACACGGGGTATTCTTCCGACGAAAAGTGATTGGTAAAGCTGTAGTAGTTCGGGAAAATGTTGTAATTATACACGAAGGGAACCCAACCCCAATGTCCGATTATCGCACCCATTTTTCCCCGTTCTCTCACTGTCCGCCGTTTAATCTGCTTATAAACGAGTTCGGAAACATCACAGAAAGTTCGTGTAACAAATTCTTTTAACGACAGAATCTGACGGTCTTCCGGAGTCAGAAAAGCATTATTGGGATTCTCTTGTTGAAACCGATACCGTGACGCAAAATTAGCGGCGCCCAGTGGAATGAGCACTCCTTTTTCCGGGAGAAATACCTGTTCAGGCTGCACAGTATCAGGCGCGACATCCCATAACCGTTGATGCGCAAGAAACTGAACGGGTACTTCGATGAGCGAAAACCGCTTGAAGGGGTATTCCCTGTTCATATCCACTTCATGTTTATCTTTTAATTCCCTGATGGTTTCACGCAGGGTTATGTCTCGTAATTCATCGAAATAGTGCGAGAAATAATCATGTCCCGG
>CAYWBT010000350.1:0-2055 GCA_964456585.1 uncultured bacterium | reverse complement strand
GAGGATTTTGCAGTGGGCAGAAAGCCAATCTATGAAGAGTTAGAATAATCGGTTATCAATTTGGTTCCTGAAACACTTTCAGCCCTATTGTATCCTATCGGTTTTCGATACGCCGCCAGTAAAAAACTTGCCGTCGCCGCTTATGGCGAAGCGTTTGAAAGGAGAATGAGACTATGGCTGACAATCAGATGGATGAGATATCGGTTTTCGTAAACAAATTGAAAGGATACTTCAAGTTTCCCCAGCTGAATCTCAGGCTGGGGAGCGCATTGAAGATCCTCATCGCCGGGGTCGTGCTGGTATTTATTGGCTATAACCTCTTTTTCGTTTACGTTCGGCCCGATGAGTACGGGATCAAGGTGGCCCGAGTCGGCATAAACCGGGGCGTTCAAAAAAAGATCTATCAGGCGGGCCTGACTTTTGTTCTGCCCTTTGGGCTGCAGAAGATATACCGGCTTCCCAAGAGCATCCAGGTGCTGGAACTGACCAATTTTCCCGAAACCGCCGCAGGGGCGGCGAGGAAAGACCGGGCGGCGCACATTCAGACATCGGACGGCTTTTTCGTGGATGTGGACGTTTCCTTTCTTTACCACATCAAGGACCCCTACCTGGTTTTTACCACCATCGGTCCCGGAACCCTCTTTGAGGACAACGGCATCATCCCCAAGGCCGAACCGGCATTGAAAGAGACCCTGGGAAAGTTGACCACCGAAGAATTCTACAACAGCCCGATGAGGGTTCAAAAAGCGGAAGAAGCCAAGCAGAGACTCAACAGCGAATTGAATTTAAAAGGCATCGAAGTGGACCAGGTGCTGGTACGCTATTTTATATATAGTAAGGAAATCCAGAAAAACATAGAGGAAAAGAAGCTCCAGGACCAGATGGTGTTTACCAACCGGGCGGCGGCTCGTGCGGCCAAGGAAGAGGCCGAATTGAAAAAAATCGTGCAGGAAGGGATGGTCATCGCCGCCGTTGAGCTTGAAAAGGGGAAAGCCTATGTCACCCGCAAGATCGCCGAAAAGGATCTTTACGTTCGCAAGAAAAAAGCAGAAGCCGACCTGCTGGTGAAGCTGGCAGAGGCGGAACGCGTACGCCTGAAAAATGAGGCCCTGAAAGGAATCGGCTCCGAGCGCATGGTGGGACTGAAAATGGCCGATGCGTACAAGGGACTTGACGTTATCATCCTGCCCAGCGACGGCCCGGACGGGGTCAACCCGTTGAATCTGGACAACGCCCTGCGATTATTCGATGTTCGCAAAGGAGGTGGCAAATGAAACACTTTTTTATTTGGGTCGTTTTGATGCTGGCCATGTTCACCGCGGCCGGCTGTGTTCCCCATACCACCGGGGAGACAGAGGTGGGCGTTAGAACCCGCAAAATGGCTTTTATCGGCTCGAAGGGCGTTGAAGACCGGGTCTACGCCCCGGGTGCCACCTATTTTTTTCTGCCGTTTATCAACGATTGGCATGTCTTTGATACCAAACTGCAGAATCTGGAGATGACGTATTCCCAAGTGAGAGGCGACCGCAAATCCAGAGACGATTTAGTGCTTAAAACCATCGACGGTAACGACATCAGTCTGGATGTGATCATCGCCTATCGAATCGATGCGAACAAGGCGCCCCACATTCTCCAGTACGTGGCCCGGGATGACGTAACCTTGCGGGATAAAATTGTTCGAACCGTCGCCCGGAGCAAACCGCGGGACATCTTCGGCGAACTTAAAACGGAAGCCTTCTATGTGGCCGATGCTCGCGAAGCCCAGTCTGGAAAGGCCCGGGAGGCGTTACAGGAAATCCTGGGGCCCATGGGCATCATCGTTGAGAAGGTGCTGACCAATGATTATCGTTTCAACCCCGAGTATCAGAAGGCCATCGAGGACAAGAAAGTGGCCGATCAGCAGGTGGAGAAAAACAAGTCCGCCCAGCACGCAGCTCGGGAAGAATACAAGCGCAAACTCGAAGAAGCCCGTGGCGAAGTCAACAAGATGGTGGCAGACGCCGACGGTCAATACCTCAAGGACAAAATCGAGGCCGATGTATACCAGGAACAGCA
>CAYWBT010000349.1:0-2058 GCA_964456585.1 uncultured bacterium | reverse complement strand
GCCCCAGCAACAGAAACCGCCGCCTGTTGTGAGTGGAAATGTATCACTTACCTTTGTGAGAACGTTTGATCAGAACGCAGGTTTTTCCTCACCCTGGGGTATCTCCTTTGGCGTCGATGGTACACTCTATGTCTGCGACCGTGACAATTCACGCATTGTACGGCTTGACAGGGATGGGAATGTGATCTCAATGATTGAGGGTTCCGGTTCACGGATAGAAAGGATTTATTCGCCGATCGATGTCTGTTCCTCCGGGGGGATAGCGCTGTATGCCATAGATGCCGCAAATTCCCACATTCTGAGGATGGACAGAAATCTCAAGAATGTGTTTGTCATGTATACGAGGGATTCGGTGGATAACAGGCTTTTTGGAACGTTTAGTGGTCTTGCGTTTGATAAAACCAGCGGTGATCTCTTTGTTACCGACCGCGAAACAGGAGCGCTTATCCGGATAGATATGCTCGGCGGGGCTATTCGCACCACAGGTGCCTTCCGTACAGGTAAGGAAACCCTCAGTGAGCCGGCGGGCCTGGATGTCGCAGAAGATGGTACTATTCTCATCGCTGACAGGGGAGGAAAATCTGTCGCGGTTCTCAGCCATTTTGGCGGAGAAATTCATCACATAGGTTTGGAAACTCTTGAAAGTCCTGTTGATGTTGCAGCCCTTCCCGATGGTGCGGTTGCTGTTGCCGACAGGCGAGGAGTGCTTGTTCTCTCTGGAACGGGTGCTCCTGAAGGGATGGCAGGATACGGAGTTGACCGAGACATGGCGCCACGATCAGTCGCTTTCCGGGACGGCGAACTTTACATCAGCGATGCGTCTTCTGCCTCGATTCTGGTTTACAGGGTTGATATGATAAAAAAATGATCGGTTATCACTATGGGTTTATACCAAGGTGCACTTAAAGAGTAACTTGTATATCAGAAATTCAACTTTCTGATTTGTTATAATAGATTGGCTTGCAATTAATTAACTTATGAACAGACGTCAGAAGAGCGTCCCTGTGGGTATAATCTACACTAAAACATATAAACGTTGATTTATAATCTTGTTAATCATGTAAATCATGTCTTATAACTGCTTTATTCTTTATTAGACAAGATTAGACAAGATATATGAACCCGTATTCCCCATATTAAGAGCTTATCCGTAAATAATACCTATCTTGCGGAGAGCAATGATTGCAGCCGCAAGGTGGTGAAGTGCTAAGAAACTGGCATGTGTTTTTTCATAGCGAATCGCAAGTTTCCTGAAACGATTGAACCAAGAATGACTGGCTTCGACAACCCATCTGCGAGATTTGAAATCTGGATGATACGTTTTCAACCTGGACTCCTCACCCCGGGAACGTACATGGGGAACATACCCTTTGCTGACCATTGTATGATGAGCTGGATTACCAGTATATCCGGCATCGGCGCACAGATTGAGGAACACCGTACTGTCCTTTCCAGGAGAAAATACCCTTGTTCCCAGTACGGGATCAACTTGAGTAACATCATGCCGATTCGCCCCGGTGACGACGATCGACAACGGGACGCCACGCTCGTCGACCAGCAAATGGCGTTTGGAGCCATTTTTTTCCCCTATCCGTCGGATTCGGTCCAACGCTTTCCCTGGCCAAAGGAGCTTTTATCATGGAGCCGTCAATGCTTTGCCACTCCCAGGCGACTCCCTCCATCTCATCGTATTCTGCAAGTCCCCGCCGCCACAAGGCAAGAAAAACCCCCGCTTGCTCCCATTTGCGGAAATACGCGTGTACGGAACTGGCACTTCCAAACCGCTCTTTTGGTAATGCTTTCCATTGGATGCCAGTTCTCAGAACATATACAATCGCCTCGAACACGCGACGCGGATTCATTGGTTTGCGGCCCGCACCGGGTTTTCGATAATAAGTTGCATTCGTATCTCGTTGAGTTTTGGGAATTAAGGGCTCAACGATCTTCCAGAACTCACCGGATACTTCCCAAGAATAAATCCTTTTCTTCGTCAATGCGCACCTCCTCGGTATGTGGGTTTCAACTCCCATCCAATATAGCCGAAAAGATGCGTTTAAT
>CAYWBT010000348.1:0-2065 GCA_964456585.1 uncultured bacterium | reverse complement strand
GATATCGCGGTTGTGAACGAGAAAGGCATCGGCGATCCCGCTCAGGCGCTCCAGTGCCTCATCGTTATCACGGCAGATGGGTTCTTCGCTCAGGTTTCCACTGGTCATCACGAGCGCGCGAAACGTGGGGTGACCGGAGGCAAAGTCTCCTCCCGCTTCCGGGTGGAAAAAGAGCAGGTAATGCAGCGGGGTATAGGGCAGCATGACTCCGAGGAATGTGTTGCCGGGAGCGACCGCTTCGGCAATTCCTGCATCCTCACGGCGCGGTGCAAGGAGTATCGGCCGCTCAAGACCGACGAGAATCTGCGCTCCCACGTCATCGAATGCAACAAGTTCATGAGCAATTTCGCTCGTCCCGGTCATCAGCGCCAGAGGTTTTTCCTCCCGAAGCTTCCTTCCGCGCAGGAGCATTACTGCCTCCTCGTCCGCGGCGTTCACCGCGAGGTGAAATCCCCCGAGCCCTTTTATCGCGAGGACGCTGCCCGCTTTCAACAGTTCAATCGCTCCGACAACCGGATCGCCGGGGATGCTCCTTCCATCCCGGTCAAGGAGACGCACCTCCGGCCCGCAGACCGGACAGGCGTTGGGCTGGGCATGAAACCGACGGTCTCGCGGATTTTCGTATTCCTCCTGGCAGTCGGGACACATGGCGAATGATGCCATGGTCGTCAGGGGACGGTCGTACGGCAGGTCACGGATGATGGTGAACCGCGGGCCGCAGTTCGTGCAGTTGATGAAGGGATAGTGGTGACGGCGGTCACCCGGATTGAAGAGTTCGCTCAGGCAGTCTTCACAGACGGTGACATCGGGCGATATGAGGGTTACCGGTTTCCCCTCGTGCCGGCTTTCCCTGATCTCGAATGTGTGGGAGGGCATACCGGGAAAAACCTCGTCGCTGCCGACGTCTCCGTGACGTGTTCTTGTAATATCGATAATTCGTGACAGGGGCGGGGCGGTATTCGTGAGGTCGTGCACGAACTCCTCGATGGCGCCGGAACTGCCGGCAACCTCGATAAGGACGCCGTCCGGGCTGTTCAAGACATACCCGTCCAGGTGATGGCGTGTGGCGAGGTGGTGTACGAACGGGCGGAATCCCACGCCCTGGACGATGCCGGTTACCTCGATGGTTTCATGGTGGACTGTATGGTTATTCATGGCAGAGAAACCCGGTAGTGGAATCGGTGACCATGCTTCGGAGCATTCGTACAGCGCCTCTGCCTGGTCACGGCAATGTGCGTTTTGTTACCGTACCGGTCGAACGAAGGACGAAATCTCGCCCTGAACCGCATGACGGCACAATCGGTATTTTTCAGGTAAATATACGAAAAAATCGGCGAAAAAACTACACCGTATGGAAAACGGGCTTGTGGAAACCGTGCTGTACTCCCGATTCACAATCCGCAATTTGGCGCATCATGACGAGCCGTGCCGGAGTAGTGCACCGCGTGGAGGAGAACTGCCGCGTCCACCCCAGAAAAAGGAGCGGACGCCATTCTATCGGACATTCGAGCTGTCCAGCTCCCGGAACATGCGCTGCCCGTGGAGGTTAAAACCAGAGACCGGTTTCCGTCTCTTTGATGATCTGTCGATCGGGCGGTTTTGTCATGATGCTGAACACCACCATCGCGAGGATGGAAATGAAAAAGGGAATAAAACTAAAATGGAACGGGAGCTTCGTCACGAACTTGCCGATGTAGCCGAACACCAGAGCGCTTGAAAAACCGGCAACCATGCTCCATACGGCGCCAGCCCGGTTTGCCCGCCGCCAGTAGAGACCGGCAAGGATGGGAGCGACAAAGACACAGAGCATGATCCCGATGCCCATCCAAATGAGCCAGGCGAGCAGTTTCGGGGGATGGAGCGCCAGGAGTACCGAGACCACCGCCGAGAGAAATACGGCAATCCTGCTGACCATGGTCACCGTCTTGTCTGACGCGCCGGGATTGAACAGATTGCGGTATACATCCCAGGCCAGCGAGGTCCCGATGGTCAGGAGCAGGCGGTCTGTTGTCGACATGACTGCGGCGAGTACAATCATCCCGAAAAATGTCCACATGATCGGCCC
>CAYWBT010000347.1:0-2071 GCA_964456585.1 uncultured bacterium | reverse complement strand
TACGTGCCGAACTGTAGTATATAATTCCGAATCGCCAGGTAAACATGTCTACGTAGAAAAAAGGTAAAAAATACTATTTTCTTGATAATGTGTAGTGTATCTTTATATTGTGTATAATTAATAGAGATGCTGCAATAATATAGGGGGATATTCTTGTGGATATATTATTTGGGTTTTCAGACATCTTTCATTTTATCTTTAATCCATATTTATTTGTACTCGTGGCACTAGCAGCCATTATATTTTTTATAATTATCGGGTTGCTAGTGAATTGGGAGCGGCACGTTATTCTGTTAAAATATATGATTAATAGCTTGTTAATTATTGGATTGTCGATTAATTTTGTTTCATTGCTTGATCCTTTTATAAAACTAATAATAGCTAATAAGTCCATTGTTAGATCAGGTACGGGTGATCCCCGAGTAGTATTTTCTGGAATAATTCAATTTCTAACACATACTTTTTTCTATCTATTACTCGGCGCTACGTTCCTTTTATTGTGGTCACTAGTGAATGCATATTTTCAACATGTACAAAAAAAGTATAAAAATTCAGGCTCTTGACAATTCCGGCCGTATCTGAGTTGGAACAAGCAAGGGAGTGCTGGTATACAACCCGATATCGGGTATAATGGACGAGAGCACCAACCTCATCCCCGATACTCAACATCGACAAAGTAGGCCCCGGAAGGATTCCCGTCCTCACGCTGGCCGGTGAACCAGCATTCCAACCGTGCCGTCCCCGGTGTGCAGTCCAGTTCGAACGAGACCGATGTTGCACCGGGAGCGATCCGTTCGTAGTACCGGGTATCGCCGCACACGATATGCGCTGTGCCGTCGTTGAGGGCGTTTGCCGCTTCCGGCGCCTGTGACGGCAGCTTGCGGAGGGTCATGAGGTAGCGCCCCGAGCGGGTGAACTCGACCGCCCACGATCCCATGGTTCCCTGTTCAGCGGGTGTGCTGTCCATCAGGTACGTCTTCCCGACAGCGAGCGATGCCAGGCAGTCCTGCTTCCAGAAGGGTACCTTCCGCCAGTCCGGATCGCCGGAGCTAACCATCGATGAACCCCAGTCCATGCAGCAAAGGGTCAGCGGATTTTCCTCCGGCGCGCCGAGCTTGATATGTTGTGTTGATTCGAGCACCGGCAGAACCTCGTCCCACCACTGGTTGTAGGATTGCCGCATTTGCGCCACGGCGTCGGGAAACCGGTCGATCACGTTGACCGTCTCGCCGGGGTCGTTCTCCATGTCGTAGAGTTCACGATTCTCGACCAGCCGGAAACGCTGCGACCGGACAGAGCACCGTTCGTATTTACACTCGCGCGGCTCGACGTCGGCGGGCCAGCGGCCGACATGGGTAATCAGGTGACGGTCGGGAAGCTCGTTCCGTTCACCGGCGAGCAGGGGAAGCAGGTTGATGCCGTCGAGTTTTCTGTCCCGTGGGAGGGGTGCGCCACAGAGCGCCGCGAGGGTCGGCAGGATGTCCACATGAGCGGCAATCGAGTCGATGTCCCGGCCGGTCTCGAATTTCCCGGCCCAGCGAAAGAAGCATGGTACTCGTACGCCGCCCTCGTGGGCCGTACCCTTGCAACCCCGCATGCCGTCGTTGTGGAGACCGAGCCTGCAAGCCTGTGCCGAGCCGTTGTCGGTGAGGAAAATGATGAGCGTATTCTCTTCCAGTCCCATGTCGCGGATGCGTGTCACGAGGCGGCCGAGATTCTGGTCGATGTTAGCGATCATACCGTAAAACTTCGCCGCGTCCGGGCCGAGACCGCTTTCCAGGTACGGCCGCGCGAAACTTTCGGGAACATCGAGCGGTTCGTGCGGCGCGTTCGGGGTTATGTAGGCGAAGAACGGCAGTTCGCGGTTCCGTTCGATCCAGTTCAGCGCGGCATCGAAGAAGATGTCCGTACAGTACCCGCGTGTTCTTTTCCAGGTGCCGTTGTGATTGATGACCGGATTGAAATAGGAGGTTCCCCAGAAATCAGGCGTCTGGCCGATACCGCCGCCGCCGTGGTAGAAGCACTCCTGAAAACCCCTGTCCATGGGACGGCAGGGATGATTGTCGCCGAG
>CAYWBT010000346.1:0-2073 GCA_964456585.1 uncultured bacterium | reverse complement strand
TGGGGTTCGGCAACATCCTCCTACCAGATCGAGGGTGCCTGGAACGAAGACGGCAAAGGGGAATCCATCTGGGACCGCTTCGCTCACACTCCGGGAAAAATCAAAAACGGCGATACCGGCGACGTTGCCTGCGACCATTACCATCGGTTTGCAGACGACATCGCCCTCATGCAGGATCTCGGGCTCAACGCCTATCGTTTCTCCATCTCATGGCCCCGCATCCTCCCAGACGGCAAAGGTAAAGTGAATCCGAAGGGGCTTGATTTCTATTCCCGGCTGGTCGATCGGCTCTTCCATGCGGGCATCACGCCGATGGCTACCCTTTATCATTGGGACCTGCCGCAGAAGCTCGAAGAACTTGGGGGATGGGCGAACCGGGACATCGCAAGGTGGTTCGCCGATTACACAACAGTAGTTGCAAAACATCTGGGGGATCGGGTAAGTCTTTGGGCGACTCTGAACGAACCGCAGATTTTCATTGTTCTGGGTTTTATCGGATGGACAACCATCGCTCGTCTTGTCCGATCGCGGGTGATGGAAATCAAGAACGAGGAATATGTGCTCGCCGCTGTGGCTCTGGGATTCGGATCGCTGAGAACACTCATTCGCCATGTTCTCCCCAATTCCATGGCGCCGCTCATCGTGGCGGGAACACTCATCATTGCGGGTAATATACTCACAGAGGCGTGGCTGTCTTTTCTCGGCCTTGGCGCCGAACCACATATCCCGTCATGGGGGCGAATGATCACCGAAGGACAACCGTACCTCTCAACCGCATCGAAACCGTGGATTTATGTTTTTCCGGGAATAGCGCTGTTTCTCACTGTCATGGGATTCAACATGCTGGGTGACGGGCTGAGGGATGTTCTGGATCCGACGTTGAAAGAGTAAAAAGTATTTACCACGTCAGTGGGAAAACAACATTACTGCCTGCAATATTTAAGAACAATAAAATTGGCTTAGTCATTCATCAAAACTTTTAACAAAATGTTGATTATAATCAGGGATAGGAACAATGAAAAGCATTACAAGAAAAGAATTCTTGAAAAGAATAGGAGCCTGCGCCGCCGGTCTGGCAGGTTCAGTTCACATACCGGGACTACGCAATGTATTTGGTTCGAATTCTGGCAGTAGAAAACCCAATGTTATTTTTATTTTATGTGATGATCTCGGATGGGCAGACCTTCCCTGTTATGGGCATCGTTCAGTAGTGGCACATGGTGGATGGACTGTCAGGGGAGAGCTCAAAATGCCAAACATTGACCGGATGGCACACGAAGGAACCTTGTTTACACAGTTTTATGTTCCATCGGCAGTGTGTTCACCCAGCAGAGCGGAAATTATGACAGGCCAATTCCCTTCCAGTCTTGGAATACATGATTATCTTGCAAGACCGGAGCTTAATAAAGAACGCGGTATGCCGGATTATGTTGATCCGGCTGTACCAACCATCACCCGCCTGCTCAAAAATACGGGTTACGTGACCGCACATTTCGGCAAATGGCATTTGAGCGGCGGCGGTGTTGAGGGTGCCCCTCCTCCGGAAGAATACGGTATCGATCGCTACAATAGCTGTTTGAAAGGACCCGGTGGCCGCCCTGGATCAACGAAGATGATTGCTGATGAAACGATTGCTTTTATAGAATGTCACAAAAATTCACCTTTTTACATCAATACATGGTTGTACGATCCACATTCCCCTCTTCGTCCGACCGAAGAGCATTTAAAGCCTTATGAAAATCTTTCACCGAAATGGGATGAACAGAAAGGCGCTCTTCAGGTCTGGTATTCTGTATTAACTAATGTTGACTTGCATGTCGGGCGTATTCTGAATAAACTCGATAAACTGGGTTTAAGCGAAAATACAATTGTTATTTTTTCCAGCGATAATGGGCCGGAATCAGGCCTTATGAGTTTTACTTCACATTATGGCGGAGCCAGCAGTACTAATACCGGACTATTTCGGGGAATCAAGCGCAGTCTTTACGAAGGAGGTATCCGTGAGCCTTTTATTGTCAGGTGGCCGGGTAAAACATCATCTGGAAAAGTTGATTTCTCTACTGTTATCGGCGG
>CAYWBT010000345.1:0-2105 GCA_964456585.1 uncultured bacterium | reverse complement strand
GGTATACCAGGGCGAACCGCACGGGTTTATGATCGAAAACGGGACTCTTTCACAAAGTTTCGTCGCACAGGATGCGTATGGGGAGATGGTGAACTTCTTTTCGAGGACGCTCGTCTAGGTTCCCGGCCACATTCTTTTTTTCGCTCCGGAATCGACATAGCATTATCTGGTCTGTCCTCCAAAAGTCCACTCCATGGAACCCGTTGTCGAGGCCGCACACAGTGTAAACGGGGTTTTAGTCACCTACATCTCCGGGAGTACCCGGGTTTCGGAGCTCTTCACCTACGAAGACCTGATTCAGATGAAGATCAATGTGTCAGCCCTGCTCGACCATCCCGGATATTATGGCATTGACCCGTCCGGCCCGGTGATCGTGAGGACTGACTTCTGCAGGCCGGATCTGCATACGGCCGGGGACTGAAAAGTCGAGCCCCGGATCGTTGTTTGGACTGTTCCTTCGGGCAACCTGTCAGTCCCGGCGACAAAAAAACCGGGAAATCAGGGAGAATTCCCCGCGCCCTATGCCAGGACGAATTCGCCTGACCCCCTGGCAATATTATGCTTGAATGTCGCCGAATCGGCATTCGCGAGCCCCCAGATGAATTTCACTGTCTGCCCGTGTGTGAGCGTCCGGTCGTAGGTATCACCCGTGTTCATCAGCCGTGAAAATTCGATGATTGTAACGCCGTCCGACTCCGACCCGCCGTATGCGAGGATGTCAGTGGTACCGCCGAGATCGATATCGGGAGGATGCGGCCCGAACGTCCCGGTTGAGTTCATGTCAAAAATGACCACGTTCCCGTCTTCAACATACCCGAACAGCATGTCCGCGTCCTTCATCGCGGTGGTGGGTTCAAATCCGATCGCAACCCACCCGGTGGCCTCGCCGCGGAGCGCCATATAGAGCGTATCCGGGTCGGTTTTCCAGTAGACTGCCATTTTACCGTTGGAAAAAGCAACACTGTCATCGTATTCGTTCTCACCGATACTGCCGTCGGCCACCCACGGCACAGCAGTTCCCGGGGTCACTGTCACCACGGGATTGGCCGTACCCGGCGACAGGGTTTCCGCCGGTGTGTGGGTTCAGCGGGCCCCGTGTCGGTGCACGCCGCACACAGGAAGAGCCCTCCCAGAAGGATCAGAAGCACCACAGTTCGTTTCATGGGAGGGGCTTTTGTGCTATGGGATAGTAAGCCTTGTCCCGGCACCAAAGCCCTCATTCCAGCCTCTCGTTTTTTCACGTCGCACGGGAAAAACTGGGATAATTATGGCATACCGGTACTCTCGCAGGATGGACGCGACCCCGAAATCATTTATCAGGGAAATATTGAAGGTGACGCTGAATCCCGAGGTCATATCCTTTGCAGGCGGACTTCCGAATCCCGACCTGATTGATGTTGCAGGTATCGAAAAAGCGGCATGCGATGTCATCAGGGAAGACGGGAAGGCCGCCCTCCAGTAATCGACAACAGAAGGGTACGAGCCGCTCAGGCAGTTCATCGCAGACCGATACAGGGAGCGTTACGGCCTTTCGGCCGGGGCGGACGAGATTCTGATCACGAACGGCTCGCAGCAGGGCCTTGACCTGATCGGCAAGATCTTCATCGATCCCGGTGATCCGGTTGCAATCGAAAGACCCGGGTATCTCGGTGCAATCCAGGCATTTTCATTGTTCGAACCGGAATTCCATGCGATTTCCCTGCATGACGACGGGCCTGACACCGGAGAACTGTCCCGGGTCCTTCATGAAGATAATCCGAAATTATTCTATGGCATCCCAAATTCACAGAATCCGTCTGGTATCACCTATTCGGAGGAGAAAAGGCACGAAATTGGAAAAATGCTGTCGGAAACCGACACCGTCTTCGTCGAGGACGATGCGTACGGAGAACTGAGGTTTGACGGCACTGCAGGAATACCGGTAACACGGTACCTCCCCGGGGAGAGTATCATGATGGGGTCCTTTTCAAAGATCTTCTCGCCCGGTATGAGGCTCGGCTGGCTCTACGCACCCGAAGATATTATGGAGAAGCTTATCGTCGCAAAGCAGGCGTCCGATCTCCACTCAAATTCCCTGAGCCAGAGAATCCTAGCAAAGTACCTCG
>CAYWBT010000344.1:0-2127 GCA_964456585.1 uncultured bacterium | reverse complement strand
TAACTCGAGTTCAGCCTGCTTGAGGGCGAGGTCGTTTTTATGGATCTCCTGCTCGATGAAGTCGGCACGTTCTCGGGCGCCACGCTGGCTGATGGCCTGGTTAATTGAATCAAGCATCGTCCAGTACATGTTGCAGATGGCGGCTGCTCTCATCCGGTCACGGTCTTCGACCACCAGCTCGATAAGACCTTCCTTGGTCATCTTTATCTGGGTGGCATTCTTGAGCATTCTCATTGTCGTGTCACGGTCAGGGGCGCCGTATTCCTCGACTAAATTGAACGCATCGATGATCGATATAGCCACCGTCTGACCCTTCATGATTCCGATGAATACATCCGACGGGGATCCCTGGCCACCGAGACGGATATTGACCGGAAGTGCAGACATCACATCAGAGAAACCGAAGGCTTCCTCCGCTTCGCTCGGCGGCAGGAGAATCGCAGTGCTCCGGTAGTACTTCGGCATAACCAGGCTGGCGGCGGCGGCCAGTAAACAGACGATGATGAAATTCCAGAAAATGAATTTCCGTGCCTTGTAGAGGAGAAAGAAATAATCCAGTATGTTGAATTCTTTATAGTCCATCATGACTCCATGCTCGGGTAATTGAAACCTGTCAGTAATGTATCGTTATTTTGTACTCACGATCAAGAGGTAGAGAGTCCCGGCCATCGTCAGGTAATTCGTATATTCCCTGAAATAACTCCAGAAGTTTCTCTGCCCTCTTTCGGGCACATGAATGGTATCTCCGGCTTCAATTTTGACGTCTTGATCCAGTTTGAACTTCTGGCTCGAGCGTGCCTTGAAAATTCTCCCCCGACCTTTATAGGCATTAAAGTTAAAGCCGCCGGCTTTCTTAATGTAGTACCGGTAATCCGCCCCCTCCTGAACCTTTATATATCCGGGCTCTCTGACCGAACCCATAACGTTGACCAAGTCCCGATGCATGGGAATGTACACGATATCACCGTCTTGCAGGAGTACATCGTAATTTGCATCACTATCCCTGAACAGCTTGGCAAAATCCGTATTGATCGATCCGGCGAACGTTCGCTCGAAACTCCGCATATAATCCTGTTCCTCCCACGTTCTTGCGAGGTATTCCATGTTTTTTATCCGCTCGTACTCACGGTCTCCCGTTATCATACTTTCTCTTCTGATCAGACGGGCTTCTTCGAGATTTTCGCTGCCGGTAAAACCACCCGCCATGGTGATGAGGTCGGCTAGTTTCGTAATTCCCTTCTGGATTGGGTACTGGCCGGGATACTTCACCTCACCAACAATGGTCACATCGTAAAGGATTTTGTAGTCGTATTTCTTGCGTACATACAGGCGATCGGATTCCTCAAGCAGATACCGTGGATCATCGGGATTCCGAAGCAGCGCATCATAGAGGTCGATCTCGATCCAGACAATATCGCGGCCGTTCGCATCAAACCGGGCGAGCTCAACATGGGAGGTGTCGGCCACCGACGTTAATCCACTGCCGAAGCCGACCAGGTCGCATATCCGGTCACCCTCCTTGAATTCATAGATTCCCTGGTCGTTCACCTGCCCGCATATGGTAATGTCACCGCTGTAGGGCGGGACTTCGATGTGATCTCCCGAGTTGACATAGGGATTTGCATCAAGGTCGCCGAGCTTGATAAAACGGAGCATATCTGCGGTTATTTCTTTCCCGTCGCGGTGAATGATAATCGAGCGGCTGCTCGAACCACGTTTCTCACCCAGGGTAAACAGGTCTTCGGGGTCCATGGCGCTCATTTGCTCGATCCTTCTGGTCCGCCCGAGGTTATTGGCATACGTTCTGCCAATCACGCCGGCCCGCTTCGGGACCGATACGATTGCTGTTTCCTGCGCTTCCTCTGCCTGACCTGATGGGATGCCTCCCTGGCCGCCGGACAAGCTTTTCGAGATTACCTGCGAGGACTTGTCAGCCTCTTCTTCTGTACCCGGCAGAATTAACCCGGCACGAACCATAAGGTCGGAAACACGCTCCATCGAATTCGATTCGTGCATCCCGGGAATGTACACAATCCCGGATACGTAGAGCCTGAACCGTCTCGGATCCCAGAGAAATACCGAAACATCGAGATTCTTGTACCGTTGGGAAATCGCCTCTTTCACAAC
>CAYWBT010000343.1:0-2128 GCA_964456585.1 uncultured bacterium | reverse complement strand
CTGGCATCCCATGTTTTCTTAACCGCCCGTTCGCCTACAGCATGCTTGACGCATACGAAATCGTGGAGACTGCAAAGCGATACAATACGCCCATTCTCTGTACCGACGAACGTGAGTGTATCAAGGAAGCCCTTATCGGAAGACGAAAAGTCGAGGAACTTGTTCGCGAGGGCAAGACGATTATCGGTGCGAACTCTCACAACGCCACAGTGTGGGAATACCCCCAGCACGGCACCCATGGTATTTACTACATTCTTGCCATGTTCGGGCTGGACGTGGAGCAAATCAGCTTCCAGGCAAACGGCTGGTGGAGGGAAAAAACGACCACCACGAATACTCCGATGACATGGGGCCAGGTGACCTTCCAGTACGGTGGAATCGATATCCCCGGAATCGGCAAGCAGGAAGAGCCGTTCATGGTGAACCAACTCCAGCTAACCGGCAACCAGGGTTCTTTCGCCAACACTCGAATTTATTACGACGGTGGCTGGTTCGATAACGATGGGCATCTTCCGAATGACCGCATGTCTCGGATATACTACTACTTTAACCCGGTGGTGTTTGAAATGCAGCGTATGTTCGAGACACGCAAGATGCGCTGGAGCCATGACTACATACTGGCAAAGACAAAGGTGTTCCTTGCAGGATTCTGGTCGCACCTGGAGCATGATGGCGCTCTGGTGAGAGTGGATGACCTCCCCGACGATTGGGAAGCACCGAGCCCGTACCCGGACTGGATCGATGAAGCCATCTTTTCCGGGGGAAACCAATAATGGCAACTCGCAGACGTTTATGGTCCCGAAATGCCGCATTCTCAACCGCGCTTGCTGCATCCCTCTCCCGTAACGCCCGAGGAGAAAACGTCTCAAGGCCTTCTACGGAGCTTATCCGTGTCGGAACAATCGCGCTTGGCGCCGAAAGTCACATGCAACGGATATGGTCAGCGATGATCAATCCCGGCATGCCGAGCGTCTGGCCCACCCGGACAACCCGTATGCTCATCACCCATGCATGGGATTCCCGTCCGGAGGTTACGGAAAAATTCGCCAGGACTTACGGATGCGAGCCGGTGAAGCGATACGACGACATGGTGGGTAAAGTGGACGCCATGATCTTCGGGGGCTTCGCCGAGGTCAAATGGTGGCCGCAGCTGGTAAAACCATATCTCGAGGCGGGTATACCGTGTTTCATCAATCGACCGTTCGCATACAGTATGAAGGCGGCAAAGGAGATTGTTGAAACAGCCCGGAAGCACAACGCGCCGATTCTCTGTACTGATGAGCGGGAAAATACAAAGGAGGCGGTCGTTGGGCGCAACCTGGTTGAGAAACTACTCAAGGATGGAAAAACAATCCTCGGCGGCAATTCCCAGAACGCAACTGTCCGGGAATATCCCATGCACGCCGTGCATGGTCTCTATTACATGCTGGCCATGTTCGGTACCGACGTTGAGCGGGTGAGCTATCAGGCCGACGGCTGGTGGAAAGATGTGACACCCTCCACCGACTCCCCCATGCATTACGGGCTTCTTACCCTCCAGTTCAGAGGGATAGATCTTCCCGGCTTTGGGAAACAGGAGGAGTCGTTCCTCGTTTCCCAACTGCAACTCTCCCGCGGCAATATTTCCTGGGCGAACATACGGGTATATCACGATGGCGGATGGACTGACATTGATCAGAGAAGCGCACATGGCGGCGTAATGAAAGGCGGGGATTATTTCACATTTTTCCCCACAGTGGTGGCAATGCAGCGTATGTTTGAAACACGTGAGATGCCATGGAGTTATGATTATATTCTCCAAAAAACCAAAATCTTTATCGCAGGATTCAAATCTCATCTCGAACATGGCGGCGCAATGATACCAGTCGACGATCTCCCGGATGAATGGGAAGCACCGAGCCCGCACCCGGACTGGATCGACGAGTCAATTTTTTCATGACGGAAAGAAACGGTGCGGCGGAGTTCTTATGAACATCCCCGGTATTTCGCTGCACCGTTTTGTTTAAATTGGACTATAATCCACTTGAAACAAACGGCGGTTCACCTGTATCGGTCTGGGCTGCAACGAAAATAATTATTCCTCTTCTTCGCACAATCATTCCATCTGTACCGAATCGTCACTGTTCGA
>CAYWBT010000342.1:0-2140 GCA_964456585.1 uncultured bacterium | reverse complement strand
GCGATGTGGAACCGGACAATCCCTGTCTCAAAACCCTCGTCGACTACATCGAAGGACGCTTCATGCCGGACGAGCGCTCCATCATGGTCGCATTGCCGCGGGGGGCGGCACGCACACCCAGAAAATCCGCGGTTGATCATTCCCTGCCGATCGTGCACATCCTCGTTCCCTTCGAGTTCAGGAAGCTCAATCCCGGTTCAAATTGGACCCATTTCTCCTACACGTGGGAGAACATAAACGCCGGGCTCGACGGCATCATCGTGGAACTCCCCCCGCTCGATATTCAGCCGACACACGGTAGCTTTCTTCCCCTCAACATCCAGGTCAAGGACCCCATCTGGCCCGACCGGAACCTCATGGACTTCACCTTCTCGGTCAGGCCGAACGAGGCGAAAACCCTCTGGCTCGACACCCGTGACCGTATCCTGCCCAACGGCGAAAGTCTCTACCTGACCATCGCCGGAGCGAGTCCCGAATTCGGCCCTGCCGCTCTCAAGGGAGCGGTTGTCCGTCTCGTCTTCAAGGACCGTAAGGAAAGCCGCAGTGAACACGAACTCGACCGCTTTACCCAGATCAAGGACAACTACAGCCACCTAGTCGAGGAGTATCCCAACATTAAGAACCTTGGATTGTACAACCGCCTGAACCGCGACCTGACCGATCTTCTGCGTGTCAATCCCGATCACGTCCCCGGCATCTACTACTGGTGCAGAACCAACCCGGAGCAGGGTTGGCCGCAGTTTAAACAGCCTGAGGATCCTTCCGGCGCCACGCTCTGGGCCTTCCGCCAGATCGAGGACCTGAAGAACCTGAAACAGTTCATCCTCTGGTGGATCGACGAGCGCATGATCGAGAACGGCGAACTGGGCGGCGGTCTCTCCGATGACGGGGACTTCAGCAACATCTATCCCGGAGCGGCGCTCATGGGCATCGAACCGGAGAAGCTCACCGACGCCACGCTCCGGCTCATGGATGCCTACTACGACCAGGGGCTCTTCACCGACGGCCTCTCGACCATCATGGCGGACGAACTCCATTCCTACGAGGAGGGCATCTCGGTTATCCCGCAGACCATGCTCCTCGATTACGGCGATCCGAAGGTGGTTGAGCGCCTCATGGAAACGGCCGCCCGCTACCGGGACATCACCGGTATCAATTCCGCCGGACACCGTCACTTCCGCTCCACGTACTTCAGCGGCACGGACATCGCGGATGAGGGCGTCTGGGAATGGTCGAAACCTGCTAACTACCTGATTCTCCATGCCGGCATGGTGCTCGTGGAATTCAACGGCAACCCGGCGGCGAAGAAGCTGATGCTGGAGCTGGCGGACGGTCTAGTGGCGCACGGAAAAAAAGAAGCCGACGGACGGTATTCCATAACCACCGCGGTACACTTCCGAACCGACGAGGAGCGTCCCGCCTCCCTCGGCACAGCAGCGCATCTCCTCTGGGCGGCATATCGCTGGACAGGCGACCGTAAGTACATCGAACCGATTATCGCCGATACCGACCGCGGCAGTTACTCATATTTCGGCCTCTGGCGGGGAATCAACGCCAATATGGTCGATCAGCTCGGCAAACGAGAAACCTGGGGCAGGAACATTGCCTCGCGGATCACGCCGCACTCCGGCAATGACACGTTCCGCCACTTCGCCTGGATGTACACCGGCAATAAGCAGTTCCTCGAGGAATACTATGCCGACCAGATTCAGTCCGGTGCCCAGCAGATGTACATCATGACCGAGGGGCACATGTGGAGCGACCGGGTTTCCATGCCCACTTCCGAACTGCAGCTCTCACGTCTCGGCGGCGTCGCACTCACCCGTAACACGATCTATCCGGGACACCTCGTGAGCTGGGACTTCGAAAAACCGGCGAACGACGAGAGCGTTGCCATCCTCATCCGGAAGGGAACGCCACGTGAGCTCCACATCATCGCCCACAATCTCGACAGCGCGCCGGTGACCGCTCGCATGACCGCCTGGGATGTGGAGCCGGGAAAATGGGAGATTGTCGAGGGCATCGACTCGAACGACGACGACACCATCGACGGCGCGGGTACAAAGCGCACAGTCGGCCTCGAACGCACGGGTTCGGTCAACTTCACATTTCCGCCGCACAAAACCACCATTCTCAAGCT
>CAYWBT010000341.1:0-2142 GCA_964456585.1 uncultured bacterium | reverse complement strand
CTACCGCGGTGTCTCGTGGTGGAGTACCACCTTCTCCCTCGATCCGTCACTGCAGGGCAAGAATATCACCCTTAAGTTTGACAGTGTCGTGCTCCGTGCTGAGGTATTCATAAACAAAAAGCTTGTGGGTTACGATGTAATTGGCAATACACCCTTTGATATAGATATAACAGATGCAGTGATCATCAATGGAATCAACTGGTTGGATGTACGCATCACCGATCCGGTGGGGAATTTCGACTGGAATAATAATCTCTGGTATCCCTGGGGAAAGAACAGGGTACCCGCTTATCACGGTTTCGGGGGAATCACAGGCCATGTTTACATCCGGGCCACTGACGATGTGTGTATCGATGATCTCTACATACAAAACAAGCCTGAAGTCAGGGATGTGGAGGCGTTCGTGACGCTTACCAATACTTCCGGCAGGGAACAAAAGGGACAGGTGACCCTCACGATTTCGGAATGGGAGAATCCTAACAACGTAGTGTGGGAAAAATCGGTGTCGGCGATGGTGCCTCCTAAAGGTAACGTGGTTTCCATCCGTGCGAGCGTTCCGAAAGCGAAACTCTGGTACCATCGGGACCCACATCTCTACGTTGCGAAGGCCACATACAGTTCGAATGACAAGCAGATCGTCGATTCGGACACCCGGCGCTTCGGATTTCGCTGGTTCTCTATCAAGAAAATCGACGGTGACGAGATGTTCTTTATGAACGACAAACGCATCTTCATACTGTCACCCATGAGCCGCGGATTTTGGCCGAAAAACGGTATGTACCCTACGCCTGAAATGCTTAAAAAGAACATGGATCTTCTCCATGAAATGGGCTTTACTATGTTCCTGATGAACCAGGCTATCGGGCGTGAAGAGTGTATCCAGGCCTGTGATGAGGCCGGCATCGTCTCCTACGAAGAAATCGGGGGTTACCGTTGCGATGACGAGCCAGACGAGCAAGCCATGGTCTGGCGCCGTGAGAAGGCGCGCCGGATGGCTATGCGGGATCGTTCTTATCCTTCACTCATAATCTACGTTATGAAGTGTGAAACCCGTACGCCTCCGAGCGATGACGACAAGAAGAATATGAAGATGATCCATGATATAGATCCTGCCCGCATTGTAACCTATAACAGTGACTGTGATCCCAGGAAACGCACACTCCTCAATCACGAGCCCGATCCGTTCAAAATGCATATGCGGCCCGGGAATGACGAACTCCTGTATTATGGCTGGTGGAATCAGCACCACTGGGTTCCTTATCCCGGATATCTCGATCAGTATTACAACAATCCCCGTTTCTATCTCCGCGGCACACTTATTGAAACGAACACGGATTCACTGCCGCAGATTGGCAGTGACGAGATCGTTTATCTCGGCGAGGAAGGATCGTTTGCGAGCATGGCGCGACTCCAGAAAATCAAGGAAGAACTCGACCGTACCGGAGCAACCGGCTGGCGTGAGCAGGAGCATATCGACTGGTTCAACGAATATGACCGCTTTCTCGACAGAAGCGGGTACCGAAAATTCTTCCCCACCGTTGACGATTTGACTCTGGCGCTGGGTGTCAACATGTTCTACTACCACGGCCGTGTGATCGAAAACTGCCGTACAGGAAACATTTTCGATGGATTCAACATCAACTCTTGGGCTGCCGGAGGATCGCGGACAGATCTGGTGGACATGTATCGTAATCCGGTGGCGGATCCCGCTATTTTCGCCCATTACACTCAACCCCTATATGTGGCGGTAAAGATTCGCGACAAGGTACATCCCGTCGGCGGGACAACAATCGCCGACCTGTTCGTTGTGAACGAAGAGAATCTAAAGGGTAGACATACACTCGAAGCCAAACTGTATGATCCTGACAATAGAGTTGTCTTCTCAAAGAACTATACTGTGAATATAAAGGGCAGTCATCAGTTTGGCCAACTTCTCGTCGAAGGTGTTCAGTTACCTTTGCTCGATAAACCAGGATACTACAATCTGAAAGCCCGGCTGTTGAAAGGTGAGGAAGTTAAGGCGGACGGCTATGATGATATCTTCGTGGCTGACTATATGAACGGGCCCGGCCTCACAGGGAAATGGGCGGTGATAGATACCTCCGGTGTCATCAATGCTTTTCTCAAAGAAAGCCGCGGTGT
>CAYWBT010000340.1:0-2149 GCA_964456585.1 uncultured bacterium | reverse complement strand
GTCAAAACGGCAGCATCGGGTGTTTCAGTTATTGTTTCGAGTGTTGTTATATAATCGGCGGCTAAGGCCTCGATACATACTTTATCGTACAGCGAAGAGTCGTATTCGATGACTCCACCGAGACCATCGGGTGTTGTCTCCAGTTCGATCATGATTTCGAACTTGGCTTCGCGTGAACGCGGAGAATGAAATCGCCGCGATTGCACTTCCGGCAGATTGAACCGGTAGTCTTCGGTGTTCTGAAGAATCAGCATTATATCGAATAGCGGATTGCGACCGTCGGCACTGTGGCTGTCAAAGGTTTCCGCTAGTCTGTCGAACGGACAAAGCTGATACGCAAAAGCATCGGTTGCACTGCGTGTCGCCTCACGGAGGAGAGTGCGAAAGGTCGTTTCACCATCGACATGTATCCTGAGAGGAAGCGTATTGAGAAAATAACCGGGCATTGTTTCAAGTTCCGGCAGTACACGTCCCGCTGCCGGCGTTCCGATGATGAGATCGTTGTCGGAAGTTCGTTGATAAAGGACGGCCGCGAGTCCCGCGAGCAGGGTAATAAAGAGCGTGGTGCTGTTTTCGCCGGCGAAAGTACCAAGCGACCGAACGAGCTTTCCATGCATGCCAAACTTTACCATCCCCGCCTGACGGTGTCCTTTATCCGTGACAGTTTTATGCTTTCTTCCCGGCAAGGTAAGACGCGGGAGGGGAGAATGGAGCGTAGAACGCCAGTGTGCTATATCATGCTCGGCGTCGCGTCCATCGAGGTATGTGCGGTGCCATGCGGCATAGTCTCTATACTGCCACTCCGGTTGATCGGAAATCGCTCCTCCCGAGCAATATATGCGGGAAACTTCGTTAAGCATGAGTGTCGCCGACCAGCCGTCCGTTACTATGTGATGGATATTCAAAAGGCAGAAATGCCGTTTTATATCCTGATGAAATACTATAACCCGCATGGGCGGCCCCTGCGCGAGGTCGAACGCGAATTGAGATTCCCTGTCCGCAAAATCAATCGCCGTACGTTCTGGATCTTCGTCGCCCAAACAATCGATGACCTCAAAATGCGAACGATCAGGTGTGAAAACATGTACTTCCTGTATTAATTCGCCGCCCCGTTCGCCGAATGTTGTGCGGAGGATTTCGTGACGGCGGACAAGCTCGGCGAATGAGCTTCTCAGAAGGTCTGCATCGAGCGCACCCTCCATGAGGAACAGTTCGGTCATATTGTATGCCGTATCGGCCTTTTGCGAGGCAAACCATATCTGTTTCTGCCCCGGTGTTTGCGGGATAATTGTGCTTGGGGACGTATGGTATAGTCCGCCCGTTTCAGACTCAGCACCACCACTGTGCATGATCGTTTCAGCAGTAGGCTCGGCAAAAAACTCTCTAAGTCCGACATTCAGACCGAGTTCCTTGCGGCACCGTGCGACAACAGCAACAGCGTCAAGGCTGTTTCCTCCGGCGCTGAAGAAATTGTCCGACTGCCCCATATGCGGATTTCCGGCAATTTCACGCATTATCGCGAGCGCCGGAGAGACCGGATATTCATCGGAATCGGTGTTTTGTTCATATGCCGATTCTTGCGCCTTTATAGCGAGCGTCTTACGATCGATTTTGCCGCTGGACGAGACCGGGAGGGAGTCGATTTTTTCGATTCTCTGCGGAACCATGTATGCGGGCAATAGTTCGGCAATCCTTCGCTTGATAGTTTCAATCTCACAGTCACCCGTGACAAAGGCAACAAGGCTGTTATCATATACTACGGCCGCTTCGGTAACACCTTCGCAGGATATTAGCGCATTTTCTATCTCGCCCGGTTCGATGCGGTAACCGCCGATCTTGAGTTGCTCATCTAATCGTCCGCCGAGTTCTATATCGCCGCTCATAGTCCTGCGAGCACGGTCGCCCGTTCGATATACCCGTTCTGCACCGTTATTGAATGTGACGAAACGGTCGAGCGTCATGTCCGGTTGTTCGCGGTATCCCCGTGCGAGTCCCTTGCCGCCGATAATCAGTTCACCCCATGCGCTCGGCGGGAGCGGACGCATGTCGGCATCGACGATATATGCTGTTGTGTTTGCTATCGGGCGGCCGATGGTTGGACTTTTGTCGCTGATGATTTGTCCGGCGGTACAGCCGATGGTCGTTTCGG
>CAYWBT010000339.1:0-2187 GCA_964456585.1 uncultured bacterium | reverse complement strand
ACCGCTAAGGTCATCCTGTCCATGTCCACCAAACACGTCCTGAATGAGGGCGATGTGCTTTGTAAGGAGGGAAATGATTCTAATTCGGTGTTCATACTCCTCCAGGGAAAACTTTCGGTTCGTATCCAGAATTCAGCCAATGTTGCCACCATCAATCCGGTGTGCACAATTGGCGAGATCGGTGTCTTTACCGGAGAAAAACGTTCCGCCACAGTTTTTGCCATGGAAAAATCCAGCCTCTTCTCACTACCGAAAAAATCTCTCGATACCTTGATAGATCGGGATCCCGCATTTGGGGTAAGAATCATGCGCAAGGTCATTCAGGAACTGTCTGCGCGAATCGCCGAAGACAATATTAAGATTCGTGAATTTCAACACTACATTCTCGATCGCAAGAATTCCAAACAAGTAAAGGATTCCACCGAGTGATCGTACTCACGATCTTACGAGTCCCTTTCCAGCGAACAAACCACAACATAAAGACCCTTCGAGAAGATTTACGTATACCGCGCGATACATTTTTTTTATCTGGCCTGTTTAACGATTGTTTGACACGGTAGAGCTGATCCTTCTCCCGGTACGCTTACTGCGAGATTAGCTGTCCTGATATTTCATCGTGACAACACGGGTAGTAGTGTACTCCGTTTCTTTTTTTGTCGGCTTCGATGAAAAAATTACGGTATTTTTTGTTGTGACGCGGAAAAGATCTTTTCACGCGCTGGTGCACGCGATATATTATGAGAGTGTTACGGTCAGGGACGGACAATGTTTTAAACTTCGCTGGCCGTGACAGCACCATCATGTTTCTGTCATACCATCAGAAAGAGTGAATCTGGAGTATGCCGTTTTCGCACCTGTGCTGCAATAAATGTTACTCTTTGTTTATAGTATAGAATATTCTTATGTTTTGTATAATAGTGCGTGCCGTTGGCAACAGGACGCACAAGTTTAATCATTCGTTTATTGATCCCCTACCCTTATATCGCGTTTCAATCATGAATTTCACAGTATTTGCAGGACCATATCCCGCACAAAATCTCGATGAATTGTTTATGCATACACCGCTTGGTCTCGGATCTCTCTGCGCGGTGGTGCCCGATACTCGATCCGCTTTCGAGATGGAGCGGCATATCGCGAAATTGCGCGGAGGTGCATCGCTCGGAAGTGTTGTCTATACCATGGAAGGACTTGCACGTGAGATTATCTCGTTGGCGATGCGGGTACCGGAAACCGTTAAAAACCATGTGCGGCGCGCGCTCATCGGGGAAATTGTAAAGAGCCGTATCGGTGATACCTCACCCTACTTCCATACATCGCGGTATCCGGGATTCGTCAGTATTGTGGCTTCATATCTCGAAGATATCCGGAGTTCGCCCGAAATACGCCCACACCATGAACCTGTTCTGGAATCGATAGCACAGGCATACGCAAGTCACCTGAACCGTCTCGAACTCATCGACCACGAGGGAGTGGTCAACGCTGCGGTTTCGAGCGGTATGGCGGATCGCTTTACCACATCCTTCTCCGGCCCCCTGATTATCGATGGATTCTATGATTTCACCGACAGGCAGTTTGAACTCGTATCATATCTTTGTTCTTTCTTCCGAAGAAGCGCCATGACACTGGTGAATGATGCTTCACGACCGATTCTTTTCACTGTTGCAGACCGTCTTTTGTCCAGATTGCAGGCAATTGGTGCAAAAACAGTAATGGTCGAATCCCACCCTTCGAACGTCCCAGAGATCATGCTCTCCCGGTTCATGACAGGTCATACCGCGGAAAGAGAGGAATGGGCTATTCATCACCTGCCGGGATGTGTGGAAGTCCACTACTTTCGAAGCGAGCGATCGGAGGCTGACTGGGTCGCCGGATCGATTCGCACAAAAGTGGCCAACGGTATCTGGCGGCCAGAAGACATCTTGATCGTCTCTCGGAAAATCAAGAATCATACACATCCACTTTTCACTGCATTGAACCGTCATGGGATCACGTGTATCGAAGAGGGGTGCTCACAGCCTCTTTCTTCCGCCCCGGTCGTTAAGCTCACCCTGGATGCCCTCGATGCCGCGATACAGCCTGACAGGGACCGGATTCTTTGGGTGCAACGTTCTTTCTACACCGGGGCACGATCCTCCGAACGGCAGCCATTTGGGGAGACCGATGATAGCTCCTGGAGTTGCATGATTG
>CAYWBT010000338.1:0-2191 GCA_964456585.1 uncultured bacterium | reverse complement strand
CCCGAAGCATGCGCGCTAACCGGGCTGCGCTACACCCCGACATATCAGAATAATAATTTCACCAGAACGAATCCGAGGATCAAAAGAATGACAAATACGATGGTAAGAATGTTGAAATACCGGTCGATAAGGTCCCTGATCTTCGCCCCAAATTTCCAGATGAGTGCCGAAACGAGGTAAAACCTCGCGCCGCGCGATACAAGGGAAACCAGAACGAACTTAGGGAAATTCATGTCAAACGCCCCGGCGGCGATGGTAAAAACCTTGTAGGGTATCGGTGTGAAGCCCGCCGCACCGACAAACCAGACATCGTACCGGACGTACATTTCTTTGACCACCTCAAATTTATTCAAAAATCCGTAAAAGGCAAGTATTTTATATCCGATCATATCATAAAATGTCATTCCGATACTATAACCGAGCATCCCGCCGATGACAGACCCGAGTGTGCAGACCGCAGCAAACCGAAATGCCTTACCCGGCAAACTAATCGCCAGGGCAATGAGCAGCACATCCGGAGGAATGGGAAAAAAGGATGATTCGGCAAAGGCGAGGAGAAAAAGCGCCGGTATGCCGTAGGGCGTTTCCGCCCAGTGCAGCACCCAGTCGTAGAGCCGCCTGATCGTGCCTTTGTTATTCATGTTCCCATCCCTGTTCACCGACAAGCGGGACAAAGGTACAGCCGCACACGTCTCGTTTCTCGATGATTTTCTCCCCCTTCTCAATAACCGTGAGCCGCTGGGTTACCCGGTCGCCCACCGGCAGGACAAGTCTTCCGCCGACTTCGAGTTGATCCATTAACCGTTCCGGCACTTCCGGGGCTCCCGCGGTAACGCAGATACTCCCGAAGGGGGCGGACTCAGGCCATCCGAGGCTTCCATCACCGACCTTAAACCTGACCGAAGAAATCCCGAGACTCTTGATGATCTCGCGTGCTTTCCGGGACAGCGCCTCGTGCCGCTCAACCGTAAAAACGGTACATCCCATAAACGCCAGAACAGCGCTCTGGTACCCCGAACCGGTTCCGATCTCAAGAACCGTGCTTCCTTCCGGGGGATTGAGTTCCTGACATATGAGGGCGACGATATAGGGCTGCGATATGGTCTGGCTTTCGCCGATGGGAAGTGGATGATCGCCATACGCCCGGGGCCAGAAAGCCTGGTCGATGAACCGGTGACGGGGTAGTGCGGTCATGGCCTTCAGCACGCGCTCGTTGGTGATTCCACGCCTGATGAGCTGCTCCTTGACCATGCGTATCCTGGCAACCTCATAATCCATCCCGTTATCCGTTCCCCCGGCTGAAATTCCATGATCCTATCTCTTCAACGACATGGCTGGCCGACATGTCCAAATGCAACGGGGTGATGGAAATATTCCCACGCTCTATCGCGGCAAAATCACAGTTCTCTGCGCCTTCCCACTTCTCGACCTGTCCGCCGATCCAGTAGTACGGCTTTCCGCGCGGATCGATCTTCTCCACCGTTACCTCACGGTAGGAGCGGTTGCCGAGGATGGTTATTTCATGGCACCCCCCGGTCCATTTGCGCGGGAAGTTTACATTGAGAAACACGCCTCGCGGCATCCGGTTTTCAAAGACCGTTGCGGCAATGTTTACCAGTTCCCGTGCACACCACTCGATATCGGTCTCTTCGGGATACGCGAGCGATGCGGAAATTGACGGCACCCCAAGCACTGCTGCTTCTGCGGCACCGGCCACCGTACCCGAATAAATAACATCGTCTCCTAAATTGGCCCCGTAATTGATCCCGGAAACAACCAGATCGGGCTTGCTGTCGAGAAGACCGGTGAGCGAGAGCATCACACAATCTGTCGGAGTCCCGTCAACCGACATCGTATGCGGATCGAGTCTGTTCACCCGGAGCGGCCGGTTCAGGGTTAACGCATGGCTGGTTGCGCTCTGCTCACGGTCGGGAGCGACAAGGACGGTGTTCCATACCGCACCGATATGCTGCTTGAGGGCCCGAATACCTTCGGCTAAAATTCCGTCATCGTTCGTTAACAGTATGAGTTTTTTCATGTTCGGCACCAACACCTAGTTTCAGATTCATCGCCCTGTACCACGAAGTCCGGAGAGGGGCAGGGAATACGGATACCCGGGGAATACCTCATTTCGAACTGGTCATGCCACAGTTCAGTCCTACGGCATACCAGCAGTGCTTCCCCGGTCGTT
>CAYWBT010000337.1:0-2197 GCA_964456585.1 uncultured bacterium | reverse complement strand
CCTCATCGATGAATACGTTGTTGCGTATAGTACAGTTGATCGTCATGTGGTTGTGCGAAGGCCAGGCTGTGTTGATCGCCAGGTTCTTTTCCACGATACAGTTCTCGGCGTGCTCGTCCATATAGTAGGCGTGAGCGGGACCAGCACCGCGGCTTCCCCGGACGATATTACCTCGCATGATTAAATCCTTGCAGCCGCCGATGTAAATTGCCGCGCCGTCGTTCAAAACCTGCATGGTTCTATAGAAGAGATTTCCCTCGATGATTGTACGGTCGCCGTTGCCGACGATTGCGGAATAGGGAGTGTCGTGCAGTTCGTTGTGGCTGATCTCGTTATCGTCCCCGCTTCCCCAGAGGGCGATTGCACTGGGATAGATGACCCCGATATCGTGGATATGATTGTTTGATACTGTTACATTGTCGCCACTTGACCGGATACCGCCCGCACCACTTTCATATATTTCACAGTTTCGGATTATATTGTCCTTGCCGTTGATTTTACATCCCCAGCCGCCGACGTTTTTCACGGTGAGATCGCTGATAAGACAGCCATCGATACCACTGCCGTTGAGTGCCCCGTCGAATCTCCCTGCACCGAATCCTCCGGCGACAAGTGGGGTTGTCGTACAGGAAATTGTCAGGCCGCGGATAGTGATGTTCGTGCAGCCTTTTTCCATGCGAATGACCGTTTCAGTTGTCGGCGCGAGCACGGTAATACGTGACATATCCTCGCCAGATAGCGGCCAGTACACGAGTTTTCCGGCGGTCCGGTCGAGGTACCATTGCCCCGGTTCGGTCATTCCTTCCCTGATATTCCAGACGACGTATGTTTTGGCTTTTTCCATCCAGTTGCCGAATCCTCCCGGCGGGTGGCCGGACGGGTTCGAGAAGGTAACCGTTTGCGTGTTTTCATCCAGCGCCTTGAGACCGACGACCGATTCGTCCCATGAATGATATATGGTCAGTTCCGCATTGTTGATATCAAGCCAGGGGCCGAGATCCCCTTTTTGGTACTTCAGGGTAGTGAGCTCCTGTTCCGTAGGTTTCCGTTCCCATCCGCCGCCGGTCGTGGACATCCAGCGGACATCGAACTTGTTAAGGTGGGTGAGCGCTCCTGACTTGGGGTACCGGGCGCGCTGCCGTAGTTCATCGTTGACTACGAGAGAGCGGAAGTCCCATGTCCGCTCCTTGACTCCCGGAAGCACCGCCTCATAGAAATCGCCGTCACGCTCCCAACTGCTGATCGGTTTGCCGCCGTACAGAACGGGTGTTTCACCGGGCACTGCTGCGATGACGAGCCCCGAATCGGCAGGAGTGAGAACCACTGACGTCTCATAGAAAGACCCGCCGTGCAGGAGGATTGTTCGCGCTTTTTCCGGCGGAAGCGTTCGTGCGACATCGAGCGCCCGGGCGAGTGTCTTCAGGGGCTGGGAACTGGTGCCGGGATTCGTGTCATTCCCGTCCGGCGAGACATACACCGCGACGGCTTCGTTCCCTGATCCGCAGCCGAGTTGAACGAGCGATACAACCACCAAAAACAAGAACAGGCAGGTCAGACGTACTCTCTTCATTGTTTCCTCCATTGTATACGTGAGCAGTTCTCTAGTAGTTTTCGATGCGATACACCAGAATGGAAGCAGTCAGGGCGTCGCTTACATACAATTTCCCTTCGGAATACGCCACCGAGCGGGGAGAGAGTTCGCGGTCTTCACCGAATCCCACACGCCCGAGCGCCTTACCTGATGAAGAAAGGATCACGATTCCTCTTTTGTCTGCGACTGCGATACGGTTGTCGGGCAAAACGGCGGTATCGACCGGTGCTTCGAGCACGTCCTCTCCGATGAAGGAGAGATCCGCGCCGAAGTGATGATAGACGCCCACCGCGCCGTGCCCGGTATCGGCGATAAAAAGCATACCCTCACGGTTGACATCCAGCCCGGCCGGTTCCTCCAGGCTGGTTTTCTCGGAGCCGAAAGCACCGGATGTATGTATGTTTCTGCCAAGCATGTCAATCCGTACAACCGTGCCGTTATCATGATCGGTGATGAAAAGATCACCGGATATCTGGTCGAATGCGAGACCCTTGAAGGTGCCGAAACGGTTCTTTTCATCGGTTTCAGGCCGGTAGATTGCGTAGGCGTTCCTGAGGTTCCTGTCGAACCGGAGCACCCGCGAATTCGAACTGTCAACCGCATATA
>CAYWBT010000336.1:0-2197 GCA_964456585.1 uncultured bacterium | reverse complement strand
GCATCGCCCACATCGCTCGAATGGCAAAGGAAGCAATTCTCGGCGGCGACTGGGCTCCTTTCTGGCACGATGCTATCGATCTTTTGGGCATGGAAAATCTTTATTACAAGATGTATGACGATCCTGAATTACTCGATGCGGTACTGGGGCACATCGTGGATTATTACGCCGATGTCAGCCGGAATATCTTCGATGCAGCCGCCGATGCCATTGATATTTTCTTCATCGGGAACGACCTCGGCAGCCAGACCGGACCGCTGCTCGGCGAAGATATGTTCCGGCGTTTCCTCCTGCCGCACATACAGCGGTTTATCGACATGGGGCACGGCTGCGGCCTGAAGGTTATGATGCACTGCTGCGGAGGATTTGCCCCGCTCATTCCAGCGATGATCGAGGCTGGTCTCGACGGCCTCCACGCTGTCCAGCCCTGCTGTCACGGTATGGACCTGCGAAAACTGAAAGCTGATTTCGGGGATACAATCCTTTTCAACGGTTGTATCGACTCCCAGAATGTCCTCATCAACGGCACCCCGGACTTCGTCCGTGAGAAAACCCGAGAGGTTATGGATATCATGAAATCAGGCGGCGGCTTTGTCGCCGGGGCAAGCCACGACACCATACTCGAGGAAACGCCGCTGGAAAACGTACTTGCGATGTTCGATACCATCCGGGAATACGGGGGATATGGTTGAGTTTTTAATGGATTGTGATGAGAAAATGAAAGATTCGCCACGGATGGACATTTATTCTCGAAAATGAAAAATCGATACCTTATCATTACATTAATATAATTGGATTTAAAAATAATTTTCCCTTGCAATACCTCCCCAATTTTAACATCATTATATAAATCCTTAATTTAGAACCCTAAATACTGAATTTTCACCCATGAAATCACAAGACATCTATTCCGAAACCTACACCATCCGCGCCTATGAAATCAACCCCCGCGGGAGTCTCTCGATCGTATCCCTCTGCAATATCATGCAGGATGCTGCGGGAAAGCACGCCCACGAACTCGGTGTTGCTGTCGATGATATGCTTGCCGAAAACTATACTTGGGTGTTGTCAAGACTCGCATTTAAGATGGATGCATGGCCGGGATGGAGGGATGACATCGAGGTCGGAACATGGCCGTCAGGAATCGAAAAGCTGTTCGCATTCCGCGACTTCAGGTTCACCGACCAAAAGAATCATCCGCTCGGCTCCGCGGTCAGCGCATGGGTTGTTATCGATACCGGAACACGGCGCCCGGTAAGGGTGGGGAAATTCCTCGAAAAGCTTAAACTTTCTCCCCATGGGTCCAACGGGACGGATAATCTCCTGAAAAAGCTTCCCGTACTCGAAACGTATGATCACGAGGAGCGGTTCCTCGTACGGTACAGCGATCTCGATGTGAACCGTCATGTCAATAATGTGAGTTATATCGAATGGGCGGTGGAAAGCATCCCCGCCGTAGTGCAGAGGGAGAGCATCCTCGCCGAACTGGAGATAAACTTTCTCGCCGAAACATTTTTCGGGGAATATGCGCTGTCAAGGTGCCTGCCGCAGGATGAAACACACACCGTATTCCGCCACAGCATTGTCAGCGAACATGACGGCCGTGAGCTTGCACGTGCCAGAACGGTCTGGAAAAAGGCAGAGTAAGCTATACTTTCATGTGCGTTTTCAGATTCCGTTGTTCATCACTTCTGTTTCGAATCATGATGCGCGATCTTGTTTTCTAGTACACCAGGAGGAAAACCGTGGGAAAAGACATTTCTATGGAATAGCATCCGCAGTATCACCGTGTGAAGTATTATCATCCACTACCACTTCCCCAAAACTCACCCTCCGGCTCCCTCTCTTTACCGGGAGAGAATACTTTCGTAAAACATTTTCAAATAATCTAATACCATATTTACATGTTCATTTCTTTGCGTGCCCAAAGAAACGAACCAAAGAAACGGCACGCCGGAGTAATCGTTTTTCCGTTCTCACTGCGCCATTTCACGGGAATTTCAAACACACCCGCTCACACCGCCGTATGAATTTCCTGTTCGTGAAATGCCTTGCTCGACCGGCGATTCCTCAGGCGCTTAAAAAAAAGTACCCTCTTATAAAAACTCTGCGATAACCTCTGGCATCAGGATCATCACCGTGAGAAATCCCCGAGCGAAACGCAGAATTTCAGACAAGGATTGCAGCCTGTTTGAGC
>CAYWBT010000335.1:0-2225 GCA_964456585.1 uncultured bacterium | reverse complement strand
CGTCTCGGCGATGCCCCTGCCGAACGTGTAGTATATCCAGTCACGGAAGGTTTCGGGCGGGGGGAGTTCACCCTTTTCAACCGCGATGAGCGTTTTGATGAATTCATTGATGCAGAAGAAACAGTCTTCTTTCGGCAACTCGTAGAGCCCGTTTTCAAACGGGTACCTGACATACCGGCCCTTATAGAAGATCTTCGTATTCCGATCCCTCTCACCGCGGTTCTCCCCGAGGGCGTCGTGCATCAGGGAGAGGGCACCGGTATCGCGGCTGAAAATAATGTGGGACCCGCCGATGTCAAAGGTAAAGCCTGATTCGGTTATTGACCGGCAGAGGCCGCCAATCTCCGTTTCCTTTTCAAGGACCACCACCTCATGCCCGTGCTTTAAAAGCAGGTTCGCAAGGGTAATTCCGGTCAGTCCGCCGCCGAGTACAGCCCATTTCACGATGAATAGGTTAGTTGCCTGATTTTTAAATAGATACTGGACAAAAAAAGGGTTTCACCGGGACTGGATAAACCATCCCGTCTGGGTCCGGTCAAGGATGTCGTCGTCGTTCTTCCGGGTGACGAGGCTCACTACCACCATTACGACGAACGAGATGGAGAGTGCATACATGCTGAAATGGACCGGAAAGGGTTCGACAAACTGGTGCCAGTATCCGAAGAATCCCGCGGAGAGAAGTCCTGTGGCCATGCTGGCAATCGCCCCGGCCGTTGTTGCCGACCGCCAGTAGAGACCGGCAAGGAGCGGTACTGCGAAGGTGGCAAGCATCACGCCGATGCCCATCCATATCAGCCATGCCAGCATTTCGGGCGGATTGATGGCAAGAATCAGCGTGCCTGCGGCAGCAACAATGACGGCGATCTTGCTCACGAGCAGCACTTCCTTGTCGCTCGCCCCGGGCTTGAGGATGTTTCGGTACACATCCCAGCCGAACATCGTACCTATGGTCAGCATCAGCCGATCAGTAGTCGACATCACGGCGGCAAGCACGATGACGGCAAATATCGACCACACGAAAATATTCGGCGAGGCCGCCTGCACAGCATATACAAAGATGAAGTCCTGTGCGTTCACGGTTTCCGGGAGCACGATCTGTCCTTCCTCGACGAGAACGCGACCGGCAAACCCTGCAAACTTGACAAGAAACATCACGACGGCGTAGATCCCGAAGGCGATCACCGGTGACCAGCGGAAGTACTTCGCCTCCCGCGCTGCGAGTACGTTATTTATTACGTGCGGGGCGCAAGCGAGCCCGATCATCAACAGCAGTCCGAAGGACACCAGAAATTCCGGTGTGAACGCCGGGGAGCCTGAGGGGAAATACGGTTGGATGAAGGTCGGGTTCACTGTCCCTAGTACCTCATTTACATGGGTCATCCCTCCCGCACGCAGGATGACGAGCGGGGCCATGATGATCACTCCGAAAATCAGGATGGCGCCCTGAAACAGGGTCGTCCACGAAACGGCGTACAGCCCCCCGATTGTTGTGTAGAGGGTAATCACCGCACCGGCAATCAGGAGTGCCTGCCAGTGAGGAATGTCAAATAGCCAGACGAGTATGATGCTGATTGCCGTATACTGCCCCACGAGGTAGATGAGGGAGACGATAATCCCTGCCACCGCACTCAGCCCCCGGAGGGTACGCGGGCTCTCGAACCGATGGGCGAAATAATCCTGGACGGTCATATACCCCTCGGATTTACCCACGCTGTTGAGTTTTACCCCGAAGAGGATGATAGCGAAGGCCGCCGAGAGCGGGACAAAGATCTGCTCCCATATTGTCGGCCACCCGAGTGCGTACCCGAGTCCGCTCACGCCGAGCAGGGTCATGCCGCTGCAGATGGACGCGACAATCAGGATCGTAAAGACCCAGAACCCGAGCGATCTGCCGGCGAGGATGTAATCCTCCGTAGTGTGGATTTTCTTCGAGGCCCAGCTCCCGATAGCGATAAGGACAATGCAGTAGAGGAGAAGGACACCGAGCGTTACAGGATCTGCGGCCATGTCAGACCTCCTCCCGGAAGAGGAGTCCCCAGAGGATCAGCAGGAAAAATGAGAGGGCGACCGCCCCCCCGACGAAAAGTACCGTGATATCAGGTAGACCGAACATTATACCATGTTATATGTTAGCATGCGCCCTAATAACATGATGGTTTTCGCGCCTCGCGTCCGGAACGGCAGCGGTTACTTTTCGCTGGCCACGGTCTTCGCACCGCGGAGGA
>CAYWBT010000334.1:0-2225 GCA_964456585.1 uncultured bacterium | reverse complement strand
AGAAGATACATATCATCTACGCGAGACTGCACAACAAATTCTTCAAGAACATGTTTTGGAGCTTCTGCTTTTTCGGGTGCATGCTTGCGAGCACAGTGGTTCTAATCAAAACCAAGTTCCGCCATACCATGTCATTTGTCCTGTTTATCATGACAACTGGAGCACTCGGTGCCGGCATCATCATCTGCATGGCAAACCTGGCGATTCTCCGATACAGCTACACGATGGAATTCGTTTATTACCTGGGCGTTGCCTTACTGCCACTCTTGATGTGTAAGCCTGATGTACACGCATCGCGTAAAGCAGAGGAGCAGTAAGTTATGTGTGGAATTGCCGGTTTTTTCAACTATAAAACTCAGCATCCGGCAAAGGAGGAACATGTTTGCGCGATCCTCGAGTCGATTAAGTACCGCGGGCCGGATCACCTGGGGATATTCACCGACAAAGACCTATCGATCGGCAATGTCAGGCTTGCCATACTTGGAATAACGGAAGCTGGCAATCAACCGGTCTATAATGAGGACCGGTCGGTCGTCGTGGTTTTTAACGGCGAACTGTATAATTTCCCCGAGCTGAAAAAAGACCTCGAGAACAAGGGCCATATCTTTTCAACCACTACCGACACTGAAGCGCTCGTCCATCTCTACGAAGAATACCATGAAGATATGGCCGCCGAGCTCAACGGTATGTTCACTTTTGCCCTGTTCGACAGAACGAATCGAAAACTGCTCATTGCCAGGGACAGAACAGCACAAAAACCTCTCTATATCCACCGGACACGGCATGGAATCTTTTTTTCGTCCGAACTGAAGTCGATGCTTCCCTATCTCGAAAGTTGCACCCTGAATCCTGAGGCTGTCCGGACATTCCTTAGCATCGGCTATGCGCTGGAACCGGAAACGATCATCAAAGAGATCGAAACTTTTGAACCTGGGTCCCTCTCCATCTTTGACTACGAGGGCGAACGGACCAGAACATACTGGCAACCGCGGATTGACCACACGGCGATCATCACCAATCCGGAAGAATGGCAGGAGCGCGCCGATCAGGTCATAAAGACTGCGGTGCACCGTCACCTGTTGAGCGACGTTCCCGTCACCGTCATGCTCAGTGGCGGTATCGACTCGAGCGTTATCTCACTGTACCTGCGCGAGGAAAATAAAATTCAAAAGGCATTTACCGGGAGCTTTGTCGATCAGGAGAGCCACGACGAATACGGATATGCCGCGAAACTGGGGAAATACTGCGGTTTCGAGGTCGAACGTGTTGGCCTCACCAACAGACTGCTCGCTGACAATCTCGAAGAGGTACTCTCACGGGCATCCATGCCGCTCGGCGACTATTCCGGACTCGCAACCTATACCCTTGCGAAGCATATCGCACGGCAATTCAGGGTAGTTCTCGGCGGTGATGGCGGCGATGAATTATTCGGCGGCTACCCGACCTATACACTACCACACCTTGCTCGAAGGTTTTCCATCATGCCCAAGTCTGCAATAGACTTGGCGCGCCGTCTCACTTCGTTTGTATCAGACAGGGAGAAATATCTTTCGCTCCCGTTCAAGCTCCAGCAGCTCTCTCTTGCCTGGGGTAGAAACACCGCCGAAGCCCATTTCAGCATGAAAGACTTCCTTCCCGGACCGCTGGCATCTGTACTACTCGACAGCGGATTTTTCAAAGGTGAGACGGGAGCGGGATACGGGATTTCACGCTTTGAAAATTACTATGACACCGCACCGTTCGATGATCCGGTACACCGGCTCTGCTGGATAGATTTCAACACTTTTCTGCGTTCCCAGACGATTCCCAAAGTTGACCGAAACACCATGCTCTCCAGTCTCGAAGCCCGCATCCCCTATCTCGACAACGAAGTGCTCGATCTCAGTCTGCATACCGATGCATCCCTCATGGTGCGGGGAACCAATACGAAGGTCTGCCTGAAAAAACTACTGAAGAAAAAAGTCTCTAACCATGTCGGCATGAACCCCATCAAGCAGGGCTTCAGCCCGCCGCTGGTCGCCCTGTTAGACCGTGAGCTTAAGGAATGGAAGGAACACTGGCTTTCGTTCAGGGCTCCCTACCTGGCCGTTGATTCAGCCAAGCGCCTGGAAGAGTGGCGGAAAAAAGGCTGGGATTTCCACCGCCTCGAATGGAACATCTGTGTGTTGAACGATTGGTGCAGCAGGAGCAACCTGTTATAAAGGTATAAATGTACCACACCGTGC
>CAYWBT010000333.1:0-2283 GCA_964456585.1 uncultured bacterium | reverse complement strand
GCTTGCATACAGTACGCCGCGGGCACCGTTGTCGAAACGAAGCAGTACGTTGCCGTCGTCATCGAGTAAACGGTTCTCGACGAACGTGGTAAGATCAGCGCACAGTTCCGTTATCTTGAGGCCGGTAATATATTCAGAGAGATTTTCAGCGTGGGTGCCGATGTCGCCCATGCAACTGCTTATACCGGCACGTTTGGGATCCATACGCCATTCTGCCTGTTTCTGGCCGGTATCTTCAAGCTTCGTGGCAAGCCAGCCCTGGGGATATTCGACAACGATTTTACGGATTTTCCCGAGCTTACCGGATGCGACCATAGTACGCGCCTCTTTTACGAGTGGATAACCGGTGTAGTTGTGTGTCAATGCAAAAAGAAGACCGGTTTTTTCAACAATCGCCTGAAGCTGTTTCGCCTCATCGAGATTGTATGTCATGGGCTTATCGCACACAACCGGAAATCCGTTCTCAAGCGCTGTCTTCGCAGGATGGAAATGGAGATAATTCGGGGTAACTATGGAAACAAAGTCCATGCGTTCACCCTCGGGGAGTTCTTTCTCCCGGGCTATCATCTCCTCGTACGTTCCATATACTCTTTCAGGGGGCAGGTACAGCGCTTCACCGGAAGCTTTCGACTTTTCCGGGGTACTGCTGAAAGCGCCGCATACCAGTTCGCACTCACCGTCCAGAGCAGCAGCCATACGGTGAACAGCTCCGATAAATGCGTCCTTTCCGCCTCCGATCATACCCATTTTTAACTTTCTGTTCATGGAAAATTGCTCCTTGTAGTATAACAATATTGTATCGTATTGATTGGAGAGCACAGAACCAAACTTCTCGTTTTCGGGTGTAAGTCGCACTTTTTTCATAAGGTGACTTATGACCGCTGAGAGTTACATGTTCCTTCATAACATTACAGATGCCAGGGACTCCGCATTGAACGTGAAAGCATTTTATTTGCTTCCGGGTCATCAATAAATCTTTCACGGTCAGGATCCCACTTCAGTTTGCGTTCAAGCTGCATAACGATATTGCCAAGGTGCGCTATCGTAACCGAACGGTGAATAACCTCGATGGGTGTTATGGTCAATTCCCTCGAGCGGACACAGTCAATGAAATTTCCCCAGTGATCGTTTGATTTATAGAGGTGAATTTCATCGCGGCCGATGATGGAAGTTAAAAGCGACTTGGGTTCAGCGTTGATTTCCTTCCGGCTCACGAACACCCGGCCATCAGAACCCTCAAATTTGATACCACGTGGGTTTTCAGAATCGTTGATAACAATCATGGTTACACCGTTCTTGTATTTACACTCGTACCGGTAGGTGGTAGCGGTATTCCAGAGACCGTCCCGGGGATAGTCGCCGCGACCCTCGATTTCAACGGGTCCGGTGTGTTCGGTATCCATACCCCAGTGAGCGATATCGCAATGGTGACCTGCCCAGTCGCTTAACTGCCCTCCTGAATAGTCCAAAATCCAGCGAAAATTCCAGTGACAGCGCTTCTCCGAGTAAGGTACCAAGGGTGCGGGACCGAGCCAGAAATCGTAATCGAATCCCTCAGGAACCGGCATTTCCGGCTGTGGACTTATCGGTCTGCCGGTGGGCAGACTCACCATGACAGTATGAAGCTTACCGATTCTTCCGTTACGGACAAGTTCACAGGCGAAGCGGAAGTTTTCTTCGGAACGCTGCCAGCTTCCTGTCTGCCAAACTGTCCCGTTACGTCGAACTGCCTCGCACATTGCGCGGCCCTCGGCAATAGTAAGAGCGATGGGTTTCTCGCAATAGATATCCTTACCGGCGTTTGCTGCCATTATTGCCGTTATTGCATGCCAGTGATCCGGTGTTGCAATAGAGACGAGATCAATATCTCTGCGGTCGATAATTTCGCGGAAATCATTGTAGTGAGCACATCCTGTAAACGGACCCGATATATGGCTTTCAGAATAGGTTTTATCGACAATTTCTTTTGCGTTAAGACGGTGCAGCCTGTCAACATCGCATACCGCCAGAACCCGAACATCGTCACGTGCCAGAAATTTATTCAAGTTACTGGTTCCCATACCCCCTACGCCAATACACCCCATGGTCAAACGGTTACTCGGAGCGTTTGCCCCGAATACAGTTGACGGGACAATATACGGACTTCCAATAACGGCAGCTGAAGCAGCTTTCAAGAAATTACGCCGTCCGATGCCACTCTTTTTGTTCATAGTAACCTCCACTTTTACCCTCATTATTCTCTATTTGTATAAAAATGAATTCATGTGAAAATGTTATAAATCC
>CAYWBT010000332.1:0-2297 GCA_964456585.1 uncultured bacterium | reverse complement strand
GGCGATACGCCGAACGATGGCAACTTTTGCTGTAACGGGCTCGTCTTCCCTGACCGGACGCCGCATCCCGCGCTCAACGAGGTAAAAAAAGTCTACCAGCGCATCCGCATCGAGCCGGTTGACCTGATTTCCGGTGAGGTAACGGTCACAAACCTGTATGATTTTACCAATCTCGATTCCTTCGATGCCCGATGGAAACTCATGGCGGACAGCCGGATTCTTCAGGAAGGTACCCTTACGGAACTGGATTGTGCACCTCATATGAGCAAGCGGGTAACAGTACCGTTCCAAAAACCCAGGCTTGCACCGGGAACGGAATACTGGCTGTACATCGGATTCTACCAGTCGACAGACAGCCTACTCGTGCCGAAGGGCCACGAGGTCGCCGGGGAACAATTCGCTCTGCCCTTCGAAGTACCGGAAAACCCGCCGGTGAACATGGCGAACGAGCCAGACATCGAACTGGTGGAATCCACGGGGAGTATCACGGTGAGCGGAGGAGAATTCACGGTACAAATTGCGAAAGCCGACGGGATTATCAGTTCCTTTGTGTACCGGGGGAAAGAACTCGTCGAGCGGGGTCCCGCACCGAATTTCTGGCGCGTTCCGATCGACAACGACCGGGGAAACAGGATGCCGGAGCGTTTGGGTGTCTGGAAACATGCCGGTCGGAACTTGGATATCGGGGACGTTACCGTCGACCGGTTGACCTCCCGGTGCGTCCGTGTTGGGATCAGCGCGTATCTCCCTGCGGTACGTTCGGATTACGCACTGTCGTATACAATCTATGCGACCGGAGATGTGGTTATGGAGAGTACGTTTACACCCAGAGACAGGGATCTGCCCAACCTGCCCCGGTACGGCATGCAGATGTCCATTCCTGGAGAGTTCGGAACCTTCTCCTGGTACGGTCGTGGCCCGCACGAATCGTACTGGGATCGAAAGACCAGCGCATATGTCGGCGTCTACCGCGGAACGGTTGACGAGCAGTTTGTCAACTACGTACGACCCCAGGAGAACGGCAACAAGACCGATGTGCGGTGGGTTGCCCTGACAAACGGCGCCGGGGCGGGTCTGCTCGCGGTCGGCATGCCGCTTTTGAGTGTCAGCGCACGCCGTTACACCGACGAGAACCTCGAGCAGGCGGGACATCCGTACGATCTTCAGCCCAGCCGGACTATCACGGTAAACCTTGATGACAAACAGATGGGCGTTGGCGGTGACGACTCCTGGGGCGCTCGGACGCATCCCGAGTACTGCCTGCCCGCACAGTCGTACTCGTACCGCATGAGGCTGCGGCCGCTGGCATCGCGCAAGGATTCACCGGAGAAGCTGAGCAAACAGATGCTTCCCCTACCGGAGTGAGGGGGCATTCGGCAGCGTATCTGCATGTCTTTGAATATCCTGCCGGATCAATGGTGCAGGAGAGACATTGCCGGTTTTTCAATCGCCTCGTATGGTGAACGCCGCCTCTTCTCCGCCCTCGAGCCGCAGGGTATCCCTGAAAGTCGACGAGCCGTAACCGGTCAGGGTGAAAGCATTCAATGTCAGCTTCCCCCCGGTCACCGACAGGGTCACCGAGGCATTTTTTCCGGCGGTGTTCTGGGTGACTGTCCCGTACGCGTAGCCGTTCGACCAGAAGAAGGTACCGTCCGCCGGCGCAAAGCCCATGCTCTTCTCGACTCCTGAATAGTGAAAGCCAGTGAGAGCCAGCACCGCTGCCCAGCTCGCCATGGCACGGGAATAGTGATGTCCGCACTCGGCCTCATCGAAGGGATTGCGCTTACGGCCCTCATACCGGGCGCGGATATTTCGTATACAGGTCAGGCCGTTTTCAATCTGTCCCTCGTAGAGCATACCGACCGCGGCGGTGTATTCAAAGCCGGTCATAACCTCCGTGAAATACGGGAAGGGATGTTCCGGCCGGTTTTTCGGATAGCTCGCCATGAGCAGAGCCGACTCATCGCCCATGGCGAACGAGCGCATGCAGTTGAAATGACCGGACAGGCCGTCGCGATAATTATACTTCATGATGCTCAGGAGCGTTTGCGCGACGTGCTCACGGTCAAGGAGGTACCCGAGATTGCAGACATGCGCCATGTACTGTCCGACGAGTTGATCGACGAGGCATCCCGCACCCAGCTGAAAATCGGGATGGGAAAGGTCTTCAGCGCCCATACCGATCCGGAGTGACGGTGCGATGTCCTTGGCGTTCTCCGGCGGTCTGATTTCGTGTTCGTAATACTCGCCGTTGAACAGATTATCGTCCATCCATCGAGATCCCCGGGAAAAAAGGT
>CAYWBT010000331.1:0-2304 GCA_964456585.1 uncultured bacterium | reverse complement strand
ATGCGATGTGGTGAGATGTATGCCTGAATATGAATGAGTACGCAGCGCTCGTTTAGAAGACGGTTTATCGCACGTGATGTTTCTGATATGAAGATATACGAAAGAACGTGGACATCAAGGGAATTTTATGCTTTTCGCATCAATTATTATATTTCCCCCGCGCTATCCTTCCTCGAAGGCGCGGCTCCTCGCTCATGTTTTGAGGCGTTTATCCGAGACACCGGTGAGCTGGCGCGTTTTCTGCCTGATAATCGAAACATACCATCGGCCCAACAGCCGGAGACCGCATGCTCAGTCCCGACCGAATCTGGCCGGAAAACCATCCCGTAGCCCGATCTCGCTCGTATCTATCGGCTGGAAGCCGAGTTTCAGCGCGGGGGACTCGGGTTTCAGACGAAAATCCCCGTTCGCGAGATCGACGAAGAGCGGATCGGCGAAAACGCTGTGCTGGTCATACTTGCCGTTCAGGAGACGCCGCCATTCGTCGAATGTGAGGGAGAGCTTCCCTGTCGACCATACGAAATCGCCTTTCGGTTTCCAGTACAGGTTATAATCCGAGACCGCTATTCTTTCCTCGCTCCAGTTCGGAAAGTCATGCACGACACCCTGCTCGCCCTCGAAATAAATAATATTGCGCGTGAACTTCAGGCTGTCGTTACGCTCGCCGGCCATGAAGAAGGTGCGTATCGCATTCGTCCGGGCGGGGGGACAGATCAGAATGTTGTTGGTGATCGTGCCGCCGACTCCCTTGGCATAGAGTACCTGGTTGCCTTCCGAGCCGTTCACCCCCCATATGATATTGTTCGAGACGGTATAGTAGTCGGTGGCATCATCGATATAGATACCGCCCATCCAGCGGCACTCATCGTTTCCGGTCTCGTAGACCAGGTTGTGATCGTAGATGTTACCGCGCCCGGCGCCCCAGCTGTCGATCGCCCCAGCGTCCTCGCTGTCCTGCATGGTATGGTGCAGCCGGTTATAGGCGATCAGGTTGTTCCGCGAGTGCTGGTACTGCCACTGCTCGCCCCACGCAAGCCCGCCGAAGTGCTCCTTGAGGATCTGGTAGCGCATGGTCTTGATCATCACCGCGAACCGCGGCAGATCCCGCATTTCGTTGTGTACCACCCTGTTGTCGCCGCTCTGGTAGAGCATGATCCCGTATCCATGGCCGTAGAATTCTCCGGTGTGGTGAATATGATTGTTTTCCACCGTGTTGCGGTTGTTCAGGTCGGGGCAGCCCGGAGCGGTGTACGGCACCCCTTCGAAAAGGAGCGCATACCCGCCGATGTGGCGGATCAGGTTGCCCGAGATGGTGATGTACCGGGCGTGGTGACGGAGTTGAATGCCGCATTCATGGCTCTGTTCGATCAGGCAGTTCCGTAGTGAACAGTTTTCAGCGCCGGTGATACGGACCACATCGTCGTTGGCGAGGGACAGGTCGAGATCACGGAAATGAAGATTCCGAACGAGGTTCTCCGGCGAGTAACCGTCGATAGAGATAATCGAGCCGGCTGCGGACACAACGTACCCGTTCTCAGGTGCCGTTCCCACGGTCGGCCAGACGTAGACTTTGCGCTCTGCCGGATCGACATAGTATTCCCCGGGACTGTCGAGAAATGCCCGGACGTTCCGTATAAAGTACCGGTCGCCGCCCTTCTTTCGCAGGGGATAGTTGAAATCCATGCCGACAACGATCCCGCGCTTCCCGGAATCCACTGCCGCGACGGGGAGAAGCTGCGAGAACCAGTCGTGCCCGGCCCAGATGTAGACCGAGGCGAACGACGGATTTATTTCCGCGAGGTCGATCTCGCCCTGACGGCAGGTAAGGGTCCGCGGGGAAGCGTTTTCCACAGGTCTATCGGTGGTAAGGTATCCGGTGTTCGGGTGACGGGCGAGTTCGAGGCGGGTTCCGTTTTCACTGAGTTGCATGGTGCGGACTCCGGCGCCGAGAAGCGCGCTGCCTTCCCGTGTCTCGTTGTCCGAAACCTGGACCCGGAACATGGGTACGACACCTTCCGGGATCGAGGCGGCCCAGATATGTTCACCTGCGCGCTCCCACTCATCGATCGGAACGCCCCCGATGAGGGATACCCGCTCGCCGGGATATGCCGCATAGGTGATGGAGCAGGCCTCGGTGCCTGAATCATCGGGGCCAAACCGGACGGCCGTGTCTTGGTAGTAGGTACCGTCGCGGAGCAGCACGGTGATATTTTTCCGGAGCCCGCTCTTAATCACATCCCGAACGGCGTCCCGCGCGCGTTCGAGGGTTAGAAACGGCTTGTCATAGGTCCCGGGATTCCCGTC
>CAYWBT010000330.1:0-2313 GCA_964456585.1 uncultured bacterium | reverse complement strand
CGCCCGTTTGCGCTCAGCATGAGGGAAGCAAATGAAATGGTCGAGCGCTCTCAGAAATATAACGCACCGATTATGGCAAGCGACGGCCGGGAATACATCAAGGAAGTCGACCTCGCCCGTCACAAGGTAGCGGATATTATCCGCTCGGGGAAATCCATTATCGGGGTGAATTCCGACAATTTATCCGTCTACGAATATCCCCAGCACGGCATTCACGGCCTTAATTTCCTCGCGGCAATTCTCGGGTGCGATGTCGAAAGGGTGAGCCTGCAGGCTGATGGATGGTGGAGGGAATCACTGCCAGGAATTACCGGAAAAATGAACTGGGGTGTTCTGAGCCTGCAGTACCGGGGTATTACCATTGACGATGACGTAGTACAGGAAAAACCATTCGTCGCTGTCCAACAGCAGATGACCGGGTTTGGTTCCAACGGAAATATCCGGCTCTATTATGACGGCGGCTGGGACGATATCGACAATCACTTGGCTGTCGGCGAACCAATGAACCGTCTCTATTATTATTTTTTTCCGTCCGTACTGCAAATGCAGAAATTCTTTGAAACAAGAAAAATGCCGCGGGATTACGATTTTATACTGAAAAAGACGAAACTATTCCTTGCGGGATTCAAATCGCATCTCGAACATGACGGCGCCATGATCCTGGTTGACGATCTCCCCGATGACTGGGAAGCGCCGACGCCCTATCCTAACTGGATCGACGAATCGATTTTCACTTGAACGACAATGAAAGGATGAACAATGTCTGAGATAATCAACCGCCGTAGTTTCTTTGGTACAACCGCCGCTGCAGGAAGCGCCCTCGCCATGAGCGCTGGCAGAGTCAACGCGCAATCAAGAAGAAAACCATCGTCGACCGAACTCCTTCAGGTCGGGGTTGTCGCCCTCGGTGACAACAGTCATATGAACTACGAAATCTGGGCGCCTATGATAAATCCAATACAGACGCCACGGTGGCCGTATGGCAGAACGACGCGCATGATCATTACCCACTGCTGGGATAAGGATCCTGAAAGAGCCCGGGCATTCGCAAAAAAATACTCGTGCGAGGCGGTTACAAACTACGACGATATGGTTGGTAAAGTCGACGGTATGATCTACGCCGGTTTCAATGAATGCAAGTGGTGGCCCCAGCTCACCAAACCCTACCTCGAAGCGGGTACACCCTGTTTCATCAACCGTCCGTTTGCCTACAGCATGAAAGACGCGAAAGCGATGGTGGAGACGGCGAAAAAGTACAACACTCCCATTCTCTGTACCGACGAACGGGAATCGATTCAGCAGGCGGTCATCGCCCGGGAGAAGGTGCGCGAAATTCTGAAAGATGGCGGGCGCATTATCGGAGCACATTCCTCGAATGCGACATCGGAATGGTCACAGCATGGTGTTCACGGGCTCTACTACCTTCTCGCCGTTCTCGGCCTTGATGTTGAAACCGCGGGCTATCAGGCCGATGGATGGTGGAAGGAAGTTACGCCAACCGCCACCAAGCAGCATTACGGGCAGCTCTCGCTCCAATACCGTGGGATTACCTTTGATGATGGCGCCAAACAGACATCGCCGTTCATCGTTGCGCAGCTGCAGTCCTGGGCCAGAGCTGACATCACCATGCGTCTATACCACAACATGGGATGGTGGGATGTTGCGCACGAATACACGCCCGGGCGTCATGAGGATCCCCGCCTGTTCTATCTGTTCTTCCCGACCATACTGGCAATGCAGCAAATGTTTGAAACCCGTAAAATGCCCTGGAGTTACGACTATATTCTCGGCAAAACAAAAATATTTCTTACGGCGTTCAAATCGCACCTCGAGCATAACGGGGCAATGATTCCTGTCGACGATCTCCCGGACAACTGGGAAGCACCATCCCCCTACGCCGACTGGATCGACGAATCAATTTTCACCTGAATGAGAAATAAAAGGAAGAGCAATGTCTGAGATGATCAATCGCCGCAGTTTCTTCGGGACAAGCGCCGCTGCAGGAAGCGCCCTCGCTATGAACACCGGCAGAGTCAACGCCCAATCCCGAAGAAGAAAACCATCCACGACCGAGCTCCTCAAGGTCGGCGTCATCGCACTCGGGGAGAGGAGCCATATGCCCCGGCTCTGGGGTCCTCCCATCAATCCCACAAAGCCCGATGTATGGCCGATGCGCACTACCCGCATGGTCATTACCCATTGCTGGGATTCCCGACCCGAAGTGGCGGAAGAGTTCGCCGCTACGTTCGAGTGCGTTGCGGTGAAGCGATACGACGACATGGTGGGTAAAGTGGACGCCATGATCTTCGGGGG
>CAYWBT010000329.1:0-2315 GCA_964456585.1 uncultured bacterium | reverse complement strand
GAGGTCGCCGTGTTCCAGTCCAACAGCGAGGGGGACATCATCGACACTATTCACGCGGCGCCGGGCACGTACGACGGGGTGGTGATTAATCCGGGAGGTCTGACCCACACGAGCGTCGCGCTCCGGGATGCCATCGCGTCGGTCGATCTGCCCTTCATCGAGGTTCACCTGTCCAACATATACCGCCGCGAAGAGTTCAGACATACCTCACTGACTGCATCGGTATGCGTCGGACAGATCAGCGGGTTCGGGGCGAACTCGTATCTGCTCGCCCTCGAAGCGTTAAAGAGAATCCTGACGAGCGGAAAACCCTCGTCTTGATCCCGGAAACAGCGTAGGGCGTTCATTCTGTCACCGCGAATGGAAAGGTGACATGACCGCTCCGGCGCTCTCACTTCAGTGGACATGAAATCGGCGTTATGCGCGTAATATAATATTGCTTTTTACCGGATTATGTTGTATTATAAGACGTTGTCATTCCTTTATATATCGCAGACGGTAAAAGCAGAGCCGTCCCGTAGAGTGATGGCATTACCCTATCCCCCTTTCACAGCCGAATATGTAACCTACCGGAGGTTTCAGTGAACGAAGTTCTCTTGTCGACAAACCTTCCCGGCGTACAGCAGTATACCCGAGGCAAGGTGCGTGATGTTTACGATCTCGGGGAAACACTGCTCATCGTTGCAACTGATCGAATCAGTGCGTTTGACTGTGTCATGCCAAATGGGATACGGGGGAAGGGGAAACTCTTAACCGAGATGTCCCTGTTCTGGTTCGACCTGGTGAGCGATATTGTGCCGAATCACCTCGTTTCCAGCGATGTGGATACGTACCCGGAAAACGTGCGAAAGTTCCGCGACCAGCTCGAGGGACGCTCGATGATCGTAAAAAAAGCCGATCGGATCGATGTGGAATGCATCGTGCGCGGCTACCTCGCCGGAAGCGGGTGGCGTGAATACCAAAAGACCGGCGCTATCTGCGGGATTACGCTCCCTGAAAACCTGAAAGAATCCGAAAAGCTGCCGGAAAACATCTTCACCCCCTCGACCAAGGCGTCAGAGGGGCACGATGAGAACGTGAGCTTTGAAACCGTCAAAGACCTGATCGGGGATGAGCAGGCGGCCGAAATACGCGACCTCTCGCTGGCGGTCTACGAGAAGGCACGGACGTATGCCGCGTCGAAGGGCATCATCATCGCAGACACCAAGTTCGAGTTCGGGCGCATTGGTGATCGTACGATTCTCATCGACGAGATACTCTCACCCGATTCCTCTCGTTTCTGGCCACTGGCAGAATACGAACCCGGCAGGCCACAGAAGGCGTTTGACAAGGAATTCGTTCGGGCGTATCTTTCAAGTTTGGATTGGGATAAGACTCCTCCCGCTCCACCGCTGCCAGACGACATAATTGAAAAAACTCTTGAACGGTACCGTGAGGCAAAACATCTCCTCATGGGATAGAGATACCACCAATAAACTTGTAATCATGGGGGAAGGTTCTGTGAAAGTTACACGCGCTCTTATCAGTGTATCGGATAAGACCGGCATCGTCGAATTCGCCGGCGAACTGGTAAAACTCGGTGTCGAGATCATTTCCACCGGCGGCACCGCCCGCACTCTCAGCGATGCGGGAATCGAGGTCACCACGATTGATAAGGTTACCGGCTTCCCCGAAATATTGAACGGCCGGGTGAAAACCCTGCACCCGAAGGTGCACGGTGCCCTTTTGGCGGTTCGCGACTCCGCTGAGCACATGAAAGAGCTCGAGGTGAATGGCATCGAGGTGATTGACCTCGTGGTGGTGAACCTGTATCCCTTTGAGAAAACCATTGCAAAAGAAGATGTCACCATCGAGGACGCCATCGAGAACATAGACATCGGTGGCCCAACCATGCTGCGGAGCGCCGCCAAGAACAACCGGTACGTGGGCGCTGTAACCGACCCCTCGGATTACGAGCTCGTGCTCAAAGAGCTCACATCGTCGGGCGAACTATCGGAGAAGACCCGGCAGTATCTCGCCGCGAAGGTATTCCGCCACACCGCGGATTACGATGCCACAATCGACCGGTTCCTCTCCGAACGGTTCCTCGGGGAGAAGGTGCTCAGGCTCAAGTACACCGGCGGCACGGAGCTTCGTTATGGCGAGAACTGGCACCAGAAGGCCATGTTCTTCCGCGCGGAGGGGCTCTCCTACCCGAACCTCGGCAATGCCGAACAGATCTGGGGGAAGCAGCTGTCGTACAACAACTATGTTGACATGACCGGCGCGATTAACGCCGTTAAAGACCTTGCCCCGGGATCGGCGGTCTCGGTCAT
>CAYWBT010000328.1:0-2324 GCA_964456585.1 uncultured bacterium | reverse complement strand
ACCCGTCGTCACCGGCAAGGAACGCGGCATCATCGCCTGCGCCAGTTACGAGGCGAAGGCGCTGGGGATCTCGCGCGGGTTGTCCCTGCGTGAGGCGATCCGGATGTGTCCGGGGTTGAAGGTTCTGCCCAGTGACTATGAAACCTACAGTCTCTACTCCAAACGGATGTTCGACATCGCCCGGCGTTACACCCCTATGGTGGAGGAATATTCCATCGACGAGGCGTTTTTGAACCTCACGGGGCTTGTGCAGGGCGACTTTGCCGCGTACGGCCGTACCATCTGCACCACTGTCCGGCGGTGGACCGGTATCCCGGTTTCCATCGGCATCGCGGAGACCAAGGTGCTCGCCAAGATAGCCGGCAGGCTTGCCAAGAAGTCCCCGAAAGCCCGCGGCGTCCTGAATCTCGCCGGATCCCCCCACCGTGAGCGGGCGCTCGCGGTCACGCCTATTGAGGAGGTCTGGGGTATCGGGCGGCGGTACGCGAAGTTTCTTCGGATGCGCGGCATTGAAACTGCCCTCGATCTCCACAACGCCGAGGACTCCTGGGTCAAGAGACACCTGACCGTCGTGGGCCTCCGGCTCGTTCGGGAACTGCGCGGCGAACCCTGTCTCTCCCTGGATCTGTCTTCTCCCGCGAAGAAGGAAATCTGCGTGTCACGGTCGTTCGGGACGTATGTGACCACACTCGACGGTATGCGGGAGGCGGTCGCCACCTACGCCATGCGGGCGGCTGAAAAGCTCCGTAAGCAGTGCTCCGCCGCCGGGACGGTCATGATTTTCATGATGACGAACCGTTTCCGTAACGAGGCGCAGTACGCTGAATCCACGGTTATCGAACTCCCCGTGCCGAGCGATTGCACCGAGGAACTCATCCACTATGCCCTCCGCGGCGTGGAGCGCATCTACCGCCGGGGTTTCCGCTTCAACAAGGCGGGTGTGGTACTCGCGGGCCTCGTCCCCTCGAACCAGGTGCAGACCGACCTCTTCGACACGAAAGACCGCGACCGTGCGGGGCGGCTCATGCAGGCGCTCGATACGGTCAACGCCCGACTGGGGCCGGGTACCCTGACCTACGCCGTCGCCGGGGTGAAACAGCCGTGGCGGACGAAGTTCATGAAGCGCTCTCCCCGGTATACGACCCGCTGGAGCGAGCTTGCGGAGGTTGGGGTGTAAATGGTAGTGAAGCTGAGTGAATGGTGGGAAAGTCCCGGAAAGAGGTCGTTGTGACGGTGCTGACTGGCAGGTGTATGGTATACGTTCAGTATTTATTTGCATGGACAACCGGGAAGTAGTAAATTTGTGTATCAACAGGATTATCGGGAACGGTACCCGCTCATGAATGCGCTCTGATGAATGACGGTTCTTGTTATTCACCATCGCACATTCCCATCAAAAAAGGAAGGTTTGTCATGGAATTTTCACGAAGAAACATGCTGAAAACATCCCTCGCGGCGGCGGCCGCCGCCACGGTTACGGAGAATCCCATCCTTGCCGCGAAAAAGGCACCCGGGGAAGTACGTATTGTCTACCTCGGCGGAGATTACTGGCACAACGGCATGATGCAGGAACGGAACATCAGGGGCGTATTCGGCAATACCCCCGATACCTGGCGCCTGTTCTTTGCGCAGACAGCCCGCGCGGTCACCCCCGAGGTTCTTGCGGATACCGATCTTTTCATGGTCTGCCGGTATGCCGGCTCGGATACGCAGGGATTTTCGACCGATGAGATGGTTGAGCACCGGCCGGATTCCACGCCGTTCATGACCGACGAGCTTGAGGAGGCGATCATCGCGAATGTGAACCGCGGAATGGGCTTGATGTCCCTTCACTGCAGCGTATGGAACGGCGAGAAGAAGAGATACATGGAGTTGGTCGGTGTCGAGAAACCCTACATGCACACCAAGGTCCAGCCAACCCTGCTCCACGACCTCAATCCGGATCATCCCATCACGAAGGGCGTGAAAGAGAGCATGTTCGGCGACGACGAGATTTTCAGTGCGGACCTTATACCCGGAAAATCAACCGTCCTGTTCAAGCTCAAGGGCGAAGAACAGCCCCAGGACAAGGCGGGCGGCTGGTGTCGCGAAGAAGGCAGGGGCAGGGTGGTCTCGCTCCTCCCGGGCCATCAGGCGGCGCCGTACCACGATTCGTCCTACAAGGAAATCCTGTGGCGCTCGATTCATTGGACGATGAAAAAGGATATTCCTCCCTCGAATTTCGCCCGGGAAAGAAACTACAGGTCTTTCAAAAACTAGTTTACCGCTCTCGTTTCTCAAATGACCGGTGCCGGATGCTCACTGTTCGGCACCGGTTTTTTGGT
>CAYWBT010000327.1:0-2326 GCA_964456585.1 uncultured bacterium | reverse complement strand
GAGTAAAGTTCTCTAACTTTGCGCATGCAGGATAAGAAGCTATACATAATTTGCGGTTGTAATGGAGCTGGAAAAACTACTGCCTCATTCAACATTCTGCCTCATTTACTTAATTGTAAAGAGTTCGTAAATGCTGACGAAATTGCCCGTGGACTTTCACCTTTTCAGCCGGAAAAAGTTTCAATTCAAGCCGGAAGATTGATGCTCAAAAGAATTGAAGAGCTATTAAACTCAAACCAGGACTTTTCTTTTGAAACAACTCTTTCTACAAAATCATTCATAAATACCATAGAAAAAGCGAAGGAAAGAGGTTACTATATTTCTCTAATCTTCTTTTGGCTTGAATCTGTTGAATTGGCAAAAGATAGGGTGCAAAAAAGAGTTTTAGAAGGAGGTCACAACATCGATCCATTTGTTATCGAAAGAAGATATAAAGCTGGAATAAAAAATCTTTTTCAAATGTATGCTCAAAGAGTTGATTCTTTGTTAATCTTCGATAACTCTATACCTGAAGCTGAATTGATTGCAGAAAAAGAAATTGAAAGCGAAAGTTACACCATACACAATCCTCATAAGTTCAACAAATTAAAAATGATTTCACATGAGCAATAAAGAGAGGGAAATTTTAAAGGAAAAAATTAAAAGAGCTATAAAAATATCTTCTCAGAAATTGATTGAGAAAAAGAAAGCCGTGCGCAATGCCCGTCCAATGGGCAAAACGCACGGCCTATTGGGCAATGAGAACAGTAGCGGCGCAGGGACTCGAACCCCGGACACGCGGATTATGATTCCGCTGCTCTAACCAGCTGAGCTACGCCGCCGATAATCGTTTGCGACCATCAAATATAGGAATGCTCGAGTTTTCACGCAAGAGGCGTTCCGATATTCCTCAACGAATTAGCGACGTCGCCGCGCTTTCCGAATGAACGTTGGTACGCGAATGTCGTCGGTCGGGAGAGCCGCCTCGTCAGCCGAAACTTCGGCTTCTTCCGGTGTTTCCGAAGGTGGCGTCGCTTCTTTGTTCTCCTTCTCGATGGCTACGCGACGCTGAAATGCCGGTATACTGGTGATATCACCGATACGCGACACCGGAGGGCTCGCCGGTCGATCAGACTGGCGAATCGACTGTTCCTGTTTCGGTTGTCGCGTATCCGGTTTCGCAACCGGCGTTTCCACATCGTCGACCGAACCGTTCTCGAATCCCGTTGCGATAAGCGTAATCCGGATTTCATCCTCAGGCATCGTATCGTCGAGCACGACACCGAAGTACGTATCCGACTCGTCACCGGCGGCACCGTTGATGACTTCCATGACTTCGGAGATGTCATCCTGCGATAGTGCCGGTCCCGCAGAGATATTCACGAGAACGCCCTTCGCGCCGCCGATCGATACGTCCTCGAGAAGCGGACTCGATATCGCTTCCTGAGCGGCACGACGCGCGCGATCGTTCCCGGTGCCGATACCGGTTCCCATCGTCGCATTACCGCGGTGCGACATAACCGTGCGGACATCCGCGAAATCGAGGTTGACCAGACCGGGAACCAGAATGATGTCCGTAATTCCCTGGACCGCCTGCCGGAGAACATTGTCCGCTTCTCGGAACGCTTCGTTGATAGGAGTCTTTCCGGGAAGCACCTGAAGCAGACGCTGATTCGAAATCACAATAAGCGTGTCGACGTTTTCGCGGAGTTCGCGAAGCCCGTCTTGGGCTCGCGATATCCGTTTACGTCCTTCGAACAGGAACGGCGTCGTTACGACACCAACGGTCAACGCACCGATTTCACGAGCGAGTTCGGCGATTATCGGAGAAGAACCGGTACCGGTGCCTCCGCCCATACCCGCAGTGATGAAAACCATGTCAGCACCAGCCAAGGCGCTTGCAACGCGCTCGCGATCCTCTTCGACTGCCTGACGGCCGATTTCGGGGCGACCGCCGGCACCAAGGCCGCGTGTTACGGTAGAGCCGACGCAGATCTGCGTAGTCGCGCTCGATTTGTGCAGCACTTGCTCATCGGTGTTTACTGCGATAAACTCGACGCGCGAAAGACCACTATCGATCATTCTGCGTATCGCGTTACCACCTGCTCCGCCTGCACCGACAACCTTTATTCGGGCCACCGGTTCCTGCTCATGGTCCAACTCAAATGCGATGTTCCCCATTGCCCACCTCCTCTGCACGCAGATTTCGCGTCATCGACGGCGCTTTCACATTGCGCCATGTATCTCTGTGCGAAATCCCTTTCTGCAGATTTGAAGTTTCGTTCGCCTTCTGTCTTCCTACGTTGTAAAACCCGTCTATTCCCATCAATGTTTTTGATACGCGACT
>CAYWBT010000326.1:0-2326 GCA_964456585.1 uncultured bacterium | reverse complement strand
CGAGTTCGCCGAGAAGCTCGACAAGAATCTCTCGCGCATCCTTGTTTCCAAGTTTTGTCTGATCGTTGAAAGCGGGAACGATGATAAGTCCTGTTGAGCCGAGTTCGCCGGCTGCAGTCATGATTCTTTTCATGGAATCCATTGCTTTCTTGCGTTCGGTTTCCTGTTCGGAGATGATAACACCCTCAAACCCCGCACATATAGCGCTGATTTTGATGGAGCGTCCGCGAAGCCCTGTCTTCAGTTCACTGACACGTTCCGGGAGAGTACCACCGCGTGGTTCGAGCCCGACAAAGCCGGTTTTTTCGAGAAAGTCGAGTTTATCAGCCAGCGTTTCCCCGGGTGCAACATTCTCCTGGCATGACAGCTTGAGTTGTGCTCGTTGCGGCGGATCAGGAAGGGTAATGGCACCGGATGAGCCTGACACCAGACCCAGAGCCCCGGCGGCTGCCGATGTTTTCATAAAGTTGCGACGCCCTGTATTCATGATTTCCTCCAATTCTATAATCAGGCTTTGCCTTTTCCGGGTACCGGAATGATTGCTTTCATATCTACCTTTCCCATAGTATATTCAGCCGGCCCCAGTCTGAGTTCGGACTTCATCATTTCCTCCCATGTTGTCTCTGCTCCCGTATAGGCGGAAATACGGCCCATGATTGCGCACATGGTTGAATGAGCGGTGTTAATCGCCTCATTAATCGGTTCGCTGGTGCGTATTGCGGTCACCAGATCGATGTGTTCCTGGTCGTAGGGGCTGTTCGGTTCTTTCTCACCCTCCTTGACCTCGAATTTCCATGCAACACTGCCGTCAGGCTTGAAAATAGTGTCTTTGCAGTTAGACGAACCTTTCGTACCCACAATGAATTCCGAAACGTTGTCAGCACATCCGTCGATTTGACGGCACATGCTGTGACAGTGCATACCGTTTTTAAACTCAAAGTCCACGCTGAATAAATCGTACTGATCACCCGTTACACGACGGTGTCGTGCGCCGAATCCAACCGCTTTTACCGGATGATTGCCGGTAAACCAGTTGATGACGTCGAGATTGTGTACGTGCTGTTCGACTATGTGATCGCCGGAGAGCCAGGTCCAGTTGACCCAGTCGCGAATCATCCATTCCATGTCTGACCAGCCTTTTTTGCGTTCTTTGTACCAGAGCTGGGACATGTTCCAGTAGCATCGTGCAGCGGTGATATCGCCGATAGCGCCTTCAGCGATCCTTTGGTATGTCTCGATGTACTGTTTCTCGTGACGCCGCTGGGTGCCGGTGACGACACACAAGTTTCTGGTTTTTGCCTGGCCGGCGGTCTCAATTATTGACTTTATACCCACCGGATCGACTGCCACAGGTTTTTCCATGAATACGTGCTTCCCGGATCCCACTGCTCCTGCGAAATGTTCCGGACGAAAGTGAGGCGGTGTGGCAATAATCACAATATCGACACCGGAATCGGTAACCTTCTGGAAAGCATCAAATCCAATAAAGCAGTGATCCTCAGGGACAGTCTGACCGTGTTTTTCACGGATCTGATTGCGGGCACTGTCAAGCCTATCCCGGAACACATCACCCAGGGCAGCTATTTTTAAGTTTGGACCGGCGTTGAGGAAATTAATGGCGGCGCCGGTTCCTCGACCGCCGCATCCGACAAGACCGGCTTTCAATTCCGGACCATCGGGAGCTTTATCGAGCAGAGTGGGAACGGAGACTTTCGGTCTCGATTCACCGCATGACACAGCCAGTGCACCGGCAGCTACCGCAGTTCCCAAAAAATTTCTTCGAGATTGTGTACCCATGATTCTTCTCCTTATGAAAGAGTGAAAAAAACTTAATCAAAGTATTCTACAGGCTGAAAAAATAAACCTAAATTTAGTACTTACCTCTTTTTTCACCTCCTGTGAAAAGCGTAATGAGTGTCGTTTTCAGTTTTCCGCTTCAAATTATTCTTTATATTCTCTTACAACACGTAAACCTACATCTTTCGAATCCGAATACCACCAGATGCTTTTTGGCGACTGCGGGTCGGTTATAAGCCATCTGTCATGGTATGTATGATCGCGTGCAGCCACCCGCATATCAGCGGGATCGAACGAATAAGATCCGCCGCGAATAACATGCTCCTTACCCTCAGCAGGGCCTCTCGGATTTATAATCAGGTCGTCTGCCTCATAGGTTTGGTATATATCGGGCGAATACCAGTCAAGGCAGAATTCCTTTACATTACCCAGCATGTTGTACAGCCCCCAGGGATTTGGTTCTTGACTATATGGCGGCTGTGTTTTGCTGCTGCTGTTACGATTGAACCATACGTATCTGTTGATGATG
>CAYWBT010000325.1:0-2339 GCA_964456585.1 uncultured bacterium | reverse complement strand
TGTCAACGAAAACATCACGGGACGAAGTAGCATGGAATACCGGCAACTTTCTTTTGTTTTCATCGAGGTGACGGGAGTTCGTGGATGTCTATACCACGATCGGGCGGCCTTCATCCCGTTCTGAAATGGGCAGGGAAATGTGCGAGTTCATGATGTACCAGTTCCCTTTTCGTTTTTCAAAAATGGCGGTCTGGCGAAGGGCGAAGCTCATTTCCCGGTTGTTCACCACGTATGCGGCGGTGAATTCGGCTGTCAGCCAGGCGACCGAACCGGCGGCCGAAACGGTATTCCAGGTGAAGTGTACCTTAGAACGCGCAGGTTGTGAAAAATCGTGTTCGAGCTGTTGCCTTATTTCCTCGAGTCCCCGGCGCTTCTCATCGGTTCCGGTACCGTACACGAGCACATCATCGTCACCTGCAAAATGCTCCAGGACGCCCTCAATATCCTGGTTCGTGTAGGCATTGATGTACTTGAAGAAAACTTCCAGCACTTCCTTTTCGGTAGCAGCGTCGGCTTTCATGCTTGTATCCTCCTCATACCGGGTGGCACGGCATATCGTTGAGATTCCTTATTTTCTGCCCTCAATATACGATAACAGGAGGATATGTCAATACTTCTGTCAGTCGAGCAGGTTTTCTCCGCGTACCAGATAATTCGACCGGATTCTGCTTTTCCGTCTGCCCGATCGTCGCCGGGCTTCTCGAACGGTCGTTTCGCACTCGAAATCTGAAGCGCGTGCTTTTTCCGGGATCGCGTCAAAGGGCGAGTCTCTGTCTTCTCGAACCGGGATTCGGGGTTGTCATGATTGGATATTTATTGTATACTTGTGGAGGCGGTACCGACATGTTCGTACTGTGCAGGTGTGATGATCGCCGTATGAAGTGAAACGGGTATTAAGGGAGAGATCGATAAAAAAATAACAAGGTGCCGGGGCGTTAAAATCCCAGCAGTTACCCGGGGAGATTGATATGAAACGGAGAAAATTTGTCGGCACGGCGGTCACCGGTGGCTTCGCCGCTGCGTGCCCGTCATATGGTGCCGACGTTGTGAAACAAACGGCGTTCAGGGCACAGTCCTTTCCCACGATCCCGGAGACCATCGCCGGTATGAGCCGTGAGGAACTGCGGAACGATTACCGCGACCGGATGTTCAACCGGTACCTTCCCTTCTGGGACAAGGGCGGGTATGACCGCGAGCACGGCGGGGTCATGTGTGAACTCTACGATGACGGATCGGTACAGAGCGACGAGAAGTACATCTGGTACCAGGGACGGGCGCTCTGGGTGTATTCCTTTCTCTATAACAGGTTCGGACGGGATGAACGACACCTCGAAATCGCGAAAAAAATCCGTGACTTCATGGTCAGACACATGTATTTCGGTGACGGCAGGTGGCAGGAGTCGGTACACCGTGACGGCTCGCCAATGAAGAGCACCGGCCAGGGAACGGGCAATGATATTTACGGTGCCATGTTCGCCGCGTCCGGCCTCGTCGAGTTTTTCAGAGCCGCCGGGAACGAAGAAGACCTCGCGTTGGCAAAGACGTCGATCTGGGCATCTATGAAGGCGTATAACGATCCCGGCTACCGGGGTGTAGTTGTCGGCGGATTCAACGAAACGGGGCTCAGGGCTCAGGGACATTCCTTCATGGTCGTCTGGCCGCTCACCCAGCTGTTGAACTGGCATGAAGACCCGAAACTCGAAGAACTCCAACGCGAGCATGTCGGCCACATCATGAACGACTTCTGGAATTCCGACTACGGGATTGTCAACGAGAACCTCCGGCACGACTATTCCCGCATTCCTGGATTCGAAGCGCAGACGTTCACCGGGCATTCGATGGAGACGCTCTGGATGATTCTGCACGAAGCGGTGCGCATTGGTGATCGTGAGCTCTTCACGGTCACATCCAGCCGTTTCCGCCGTCTGCTCGAGATGGGGTGGGATTACATTTTCGATGGGCACAGCACTGGCGGATACAACGTGTTCGCTTCTCCGGAGCAGTGTGCCGGGGCGGCGTACGATACGAAAACGATGTGGGCGCATACCGAGATACTGATCGCCTGCATGACCATCCTCGAATATACGGGCGAGGTTTGGGCAAAGGAGTGGTACGAGCGGGCGCGTGCCTACTGCCTCCGGGCGTTTGCCAGCACCGATAACGGCATCTGGCGCCAGGCGGTCGACCGCTTCGGCAAGGACAAAAAGCGCGCGGGTATCAGCATCTACCGCCGGGGAAATTTCCACCAGCCGCGGTACTTCATGATGAATATGCTGAGCCTGGACCGTATGATAGAAAACAATGGCAGGCTGACGCCGTTTCCCTCGTGAAACGGATAG
>CAYWBT010000324.1:0-2343 GCA_964456585.1 uncultured bacterium | reverse complement strand
CGCCCTGATTTTGGAATCGAGGAAGAGCTTGTTGACCTTCGAGTTCCGATACTCAACCTCTTCGTAGAACAGGTCGCGGGTGTAGCTCGAGTACCGGTACCACGGTCCCGCCTGATAGTACCAGTAGGTGGGCACCACGACGAACTTGTCCTGGATGTTGTCCTGGATTCTCTCGTACCGGTATTCCGCGTAAATATTACCGACCGTAAAGACGTCGTAGTTGATATTGGCCTTGAAGTAGTCGTTGTAAGTTCTCGTGTCAAGGCCGACACCCTCTGACCGGAGGGATCCGACGAATAAGTTGATGTTCCGCTGGGGCGTAAACCGGAGGTAGAAGTGACTGCCCTGACGGTCGAGGTCGTAGGGGGTATCGTACTTCATGTCGTCTTCACGGAAGTCGGGAATCGAGTTGTTGTTGAAATCATCGCCGAAGACGAACTCGTCGGGATCGGAATCGAACATGAGGAACGGCTCGTCATAGTCCGGAATCGAGTTGTTGTTCTTCTCATTGTCCGGGTAGCTGTCATTATCCTCGTCGTTCCCCGGGAAAACGCCGTCCGGGTCGCGCAGCGACTGCATCGAGATACCCATAATCCGGCTCAGATACATGGTATCGGGATACTGATCTTCATCATCGTTGTCCTCGACCATGGCGATCCGGACGTTGTCGTTGCGCTGGTTGGTGTTATTGTCGGCTCCCATCGATTCGGCGGCGAGATACATGTTTATGTAGGGACGATAGAACTTGCCCATCTTGAACATTTCGCCCGCAAAACCGAACATCCCCCAGTCCTTCTGCATGATGAGATAGTACGCGAGATCGGACTGTTTCGAGCGGTGACCGGTACGCGCGGTGATATCCTGGGGTTCGTTGGAGGGGAGACCGGTTCCGGGGGTGCCATCCGAGAACATGTAGTAGTGATCGTTCCGCACAATCTCGCCGTCGACCTTGAAGCCGAGGTAGTTGAAATGCATGTCGAAACCGTAGATCATGTTACCGACCTCGTACCCGAAATCGATGGAAACTGTCCGGAGATTCGAACCGTCCTTGATATTACCGTCCGCCTGTGCCATCGTCCGCCAGTACTGGGCGGCGTAGTGCTGGAAGTTTTCGCCGATCGAGTCGTGACCGCCCTCTTTCTTCTTCGTACTGATCTGGGCAACCTGGATGCGGTAATCGTTTTCCACCGTCACATCGGCCTGGACCCGGGTTACCTGCTCGGTAATGCTGCCTATATCGAAGAGGTAGACGACATACTCGTTGCCGTTGACCTGTACCGGCTTGCCGCCGGGATCGATAATCTTATAGTACGACCTTGCGCGCTCAACATCAAAGCTGTCGGTCAAGATTTTTCCGTTCCAGCCCTTATTGATATCGTTCATATACAGGTAATCGAGGTACTTGGGCATTTTCTCATCGATGGACACCATGTCGAAATTGACCGGCTGGCTGCTGCTCGAGCGGGGCTCAAGGTACCGGTACTGGGACTGGCTCGTTACCGCGGTAACCCGTTCATTCCTCAGGTCGTCGAGGATGATCTGGGGTATAATGTCGGGGCGGTACCGGCCGTTGACTTTCAATTTAACGTCATGAACAATCGGGCCGCCGCCGTCCTGCGGTGAGTCGTCGACGATCCTGATTGCATATATGATCGGGGTCGGCGCGTAGTCGGTCACCGTCCCCCTGAAATCGTTCCCTTCGTCGCGGTTCCGCTGGTTGCCGTACAGGTTGGAGAGCGTGGTGCCGAGTGTCAGGGCGCCGAATTTCCGCCGAAACTGGAAGCCGCGGAGCATGATCTCGTTGCTGTTGTGACTGTCCATGCTGTAATTGACCATGCTCGCCGCGTAGTTGGCGGACTGAAAGTCTGCCTTCATGCCGTTTCGGTTGGGCATGCTCAGCGTGAGCGGGGTGAGTTTGGCGCGGAGGGCGCCGGCGCCGACCAGGGAGACCGCCCAGTCGTCGGTCGATTCACGGGCCACCCAGACGCCGTCGATACCCTGGGTTGTTCCGCGGCCGCCAAGCTGGGAATTGACATAGCTCCAGGGGCTGCTCGAGGAGGTCGTGCCGTCATCGTTCATCACTTCCTGCCAGATGCCCGCGGAGGAGCTCATCTTGGTCAGCCGATCGCCGAAGGAGTTGTAGTACCACCGCTGACGGCGGTCTTCGATGATGTTGTAGTTTTCGAATCCCCTGAAGGCGTAGTTCTCGTACCTGTCCTCCATCTCGTAGTAGTCGTAACCCCACTTGGCATAAAGGTCCTGGTCTCTACCGAAATTCCCGACCCAGGTCTGATTGCGCGCATGGTTGTTCGAAACGCTCAATGCCTGGAGATGCTCTTCGGT
>CAYWBT010000323.1:0-2362 GCA_964456585.1 uncultured bacterium | reverse complement strand
TTTTCGCCGCCACTCTTGCCATTCTGGTAGGAGGTGAACTAGCATTCCGGCGGGCGGAAGGACCGCAATCCTATTTACTGTATATTATCGGGGCTGCCGTCGGCGGGCTTTCCGTGATGCTGTATCTCGGTTCGGAATCACCGCTTGTCATCATTACTGGTGTGCTCGTCGCCGCCCTGTTCAAGTCTGCTTTGGGCGATCGCGAGGATTCGCTCATGATCTCCAGCCTCGGTGTCGCGATGACGATGTTTCTGTTTTCCGAGATCGGTTTTCGCGTTGATATATCCCTGCTGCTCACTGCCGTCATCACAGGACTGGCCTTCGGATACTTCTCGTACCGCCTGAAAGCAGCGGATCTGAGTGGTTTGTTCTCCGGGGCGCTTGTGGGGGTCATCCTCATTGTATTTGCGGATGTACGCTGGTTTTTTATTATGCTCACCTTTTTCGTCCTTGGTTCGGCATGTACACGGTTTCGTTATGATCGGAAAAAGTGCATGGGAGTTGCCGAATCTCACGGAGGAGTGAGAGGCTACTATAATGTCTTTGCAAACGGTCTCATTGCAGTGGGGGCAACGGTGCTGTATGGCATCACCCAGCACGAGATGTTTATTGCCCTTTTCCTTGGCAGCGTGGCATCCGCGGCTGCAGATACCGTGGCGAGCGAGATCGGTGTCGTCGGCACCACGCCCTTCCTGATTACCACATTTGAACCTGTACCGCATGGGACGAATGGGGGTGTAACACTCGTCGGTGAATTGGCTGGTACGCTGGCGGCTGGGATTGTCGGGATTTCCGCTGTTATGTTGGGGGTTGCCAACCCGACGATGGCGATTGTATGTACCGCGGCAGGTTTTATCGGGACAAATGTGGACAGCATCATCGGGGCGACTCTCGAAAACCGCGGCATCATTGGAAATGCCGGCACAAACCTGATTGCCACGTTCGGCGGCGGCCTGTTTGCGCTCTTCTTTTACCTGCCCTGAAAAAAAAATTGAATGATATCTGCGAATACCGTAGATTTCAGTACTTAAACCAGCGTCCTTTTTCGTCGTATTCGCCTTCCGGCTCTTCGGGTATAACGAGCCCGTAGTTCCGGTAAAACACTGCTTTGAACGGATAGATGATAGCAGTGAACAGGGTGATGATACCGAAGTATACTCCGACGGCAGTCCAGATACCGGATGTACCCAGCATGTTGAGCAGATCCGCAGGAGCCAGCGCATCCAGTTCCGCCTGGCTCATCATCGTAAGTGGTTCAAGGTGTCCCGCAAGTACTGCGGCAAGAATGAGGGTTCCCAGAAGACCGATGAACGCGAATAGTGCGAGCGTGATGATGAAGAAAACGATTGTTTTTCCCGGGTTCCCGACCACGAACCTGATGCTTTCAAGGAGCGACTCAAATACTTTCTTCTCCTGGAAGACTGCCGCCGTATCGTAGAAAAACGTGAAAAAGAGCATCGGTACAATGACACCTGCCGAGATGAGCGTGAGGAGTCCGATGTCTCCCGGGATGCCGACAAGCGTGAGCGGAATGAGCACGACAAATATGGTAAGCAGGACCGCTAAGAAAATCAGGACTCCTGGCAGTAGCACATTGAAGTAGTGCGCGAATCCTTCCCGGATATATGTGGAAAGCCTTCCGTCGTCTGCCCGGATCACACCGTAACTACCCGAGACGAAGAACGGAAGGAGTATGATCTGAAGGATCCACACACGTTCCGAAAAAAACGGCTCTCCCCAGACCGTGAGCAGTATATCTGATGCTCCAAGCAGACCCGTTGCGATTCCCGTCAGCCAGAGTGCCGGCAAACTCCTGAGAAGCCGGAAAGCTTCCCTGAGTGACTGGAGAACCATGGTCACCTGTTCCGCGGCATTGCCACGATTTCTCTCACCTGAAGATCAAAATACGATGCGGTATGGGCGGGCAGAATGACACATACGCAGTCCGCTCCGGAAGCCGTTCCTCCGACCGCAACCACTTCACGGTCAACGCCGATGGCGCCGTGGTCGGCGGCAATCAGGGAACACTCTACGGCAACTTTCAGGCCTACTGCGACTGTGCGGCGTAACGCCTCGGCAATTGCCTCTGTGCGGGATCCGCCGCCCACTTTAGGAGATCGGGACAGAGGCCGCTCAAGACCTGAAAGGACATGGGTGCCCGTCACAATCGTTGCTCCGTTTTTTTGAAGGAATTCAGCAGTCTCACGAGAAAATTCCCATTCGCCGGGTTTTTTAAAGCCTATGACGTGAGTAACAACTACCAGATGCAGTCCGGTTCCCCCGATAGCGTCAAAAAAGGCACGTGCCGTGGCACCGCTTGAACTAGCGACAACGATTGTATCGATTGAGAGTTCCCGGGCTC
>CAYWBT010000322.1:0-2387 GCA_964456585.1 uncultured bacterium | reverse complement strand
GCGTTGCCGGATATAACGCTGGTTTGCGAGCCGGTTGCGACGGGTGCTTCGGGAATGGCGGGTATGAGTACAATCGTAACTGATGTCTGCTTGCCGGCAGTGATCGTGATGTTCGAGGCTGTACCGCTATGCGTTACTGCGTTGTCTTTATCGTAACAGAAAAGTTCGGCGCTGTATCCGCTCCCCTCTGTGACTTTGACACTCCCTGAAACCTGTTTGTCGCTTACGGTTAGGGGCTTCTTTATTATAAGCTTACTCTCAGAATCAAGGAATGATAGTTCCGCTCGTGTTGTCGGTTTCAGTTCTCCGGTTCTGGCAATCTTTGCCGGGACTGTCGCAGCAGTAATAACCGCTGTTCCCGCCCTGTCACTGGTATTTACAGGATTCTTGTCACCGCATGAGAGTACAAGTGAAACGAGGACTATAGAGAATATAATCCGTCTCATTGCCAGTCCTTTTCTCTCTCTATTCATCCAGAATGATATCAATTATCGCTGTACCCTCTTTCGCAGAACCACTACCGTCAGAGCCGCCGCCAAGGATAGCCGCAGCCGCACCCCCCGCAAGCACAATACCACCAAGTATATAATAGAGTTTTTTCGACTTCTTTTGTTCCCTGCCATACAGAAGCTCATTGACAACACTTTGAATCCCCATTGTCAACAGGTCGTCGATCGGTCCTGTATAGGTATAGTCCGCAACACTTAATGTCGAAGAAGATTCTATGTCTACAATACGAGTCGTAATGGAATAGGTTTTTCCCACCAGGCCGACTGACCCGATTATAATTCTTTCGGCGTTAAGCATCTTTCCGAATTCAATAGCACAAGAAACATCGGTACAGCCTGTGTCCTGTATTTCAAATTCCTCAAAAATTTTATCCATCTGAGCGCGTTCGACAACGGTGTAGTTTATGTGAGTTGAGCTTTTAAATTTATCTGTTATTACAACACGTGTTACCTGGGAACGGAGGTGTTCGGACAGGAAAGATGCTTCCGATTCAGATATCCCGCTTGCTTCAAGATCGAGCACTGCAATGGTGTAATCATCAGAGTCTTGTGCGTAGGATGAGTCGGGAGGAATAAATCCAATAAGAATCATCATGACAGCTAACAGAACGGATACTACTTTCCGAAACATAGTACCATCTCGCATTATTAAATATAGTACATAACTATAGTACGTAAGTTATGTAATTGTAAGCCTCTGAATAGAATTTTGGGTGATGATAAATTCTACGGGCCACGTGTACCATGTACCCTTGACCTTTTCAGGGCTGGGGAATGCGTGATTTTAACATCTATACTATACAACTAATATTTCATTTTGTCAATTAGAAGGCGGGAGGATGGCAAAAGAGCAGAAGCATGTTGTTTGCCGTTCGTGCAAGGTCGCCCCAGCACAGATTCCGAAATAAAAGAAGGGAGAAATGTGTCAGAAAGTCATCTCTGCGGCGAAGATCACTTCACCGCATCAATGTTCGGTACTTGTAATCGCCTCAACCGGGCAGCTCTCTTCGGCCTCTTTTACACAATCCATCTGGTCGAGAGGAATAGGATCGGCAATGACCTCCGCCGCTTCTATGCCCATTTCAAAGACTTCGGGGCACAATTCAACACAAAGACCACAGGCGGTGCAGAGAAGGGGATCGATAACTGCGTTCATCACTGTATCCTCCTATTTAACTAAGAGTATAAGGGAATCATTGCCTCACCGAAGGTGGATGTAACCATGTAATTTATCTGCTCCGCTTTATTTAGCAAGTGTTTTTTTCACAACCTCCGCGATACCCGGTGCATCAAGCTGGTATTTTTTGTAGAGGTCACCGTATGTCCCTGATTCTCCAAACACATCCTGGAGGCCATGACGGGTCAGTTTCCCGGTACCGGAAGCGGCAAGCACCTCGGCAACAGCGGTTCCCAGGCCGCCGATCGTATTATGATCTTCTACCGTGACTATGTGCCCGGTTTTCACGGCGTAATCGACAATGGCATCGGCATCGATCGGTTTAATCGTGTGGATGTTGACCACCGCCGCACTGATTCCCTGCTCCTTCAGGAGATCCGCCGCCATGACCGCATTGTGGACGGGGCCGCCGGTCGCCATGATGGTGACATCGTTTCCCGGAACGAGCTCAACCGCCTTCCCGCATTCAAACCGGTACCCGGGACCGTTGACATCTTCGACATTCTGACGGGTGAGGCGGATATAGCTCGGAACATCGTGTTCAGCCATCCAGGTGACAATCTGTTTCGTTTCACTATCGTCGGCCGGCTGGAAAACATGCATGTTCGGGAGCCCGCGCATCAGGCCAAGATCCTCGAGTCCCATCTGCGAGTTGCCGTCTTCTCCGATTCCGATTCCTGCGTGGGTGCCAACGATTCGTA
>CAYWBT010000321.1:0-2389 GCA_964456585.1 uncultured bacterium | reverse complement strand
TGCGGGATTGGGCTGCATACGCACCGGAATGTCGAGGAAATGTACTTTGTCTTCAACGCCCCGGCGGAGTTTACGGTTGACGGGCATACCTCACAGTTCCCCGCGAATGCAAGCGTACTTTGCCCGCCCGGCTCCTCGCATGCGCTCTATAACAATTCCGACGAGACGCTCCAGTATGTCACGCTCGCTGTGTCGAAGGAAAAGGGGAAAGGCGACGAGAATATTCAGTACGGTCCGGTACCGCGCCGTGGGAACTTCAGTCCCGGCACGATTTCCATGGGAACGGCACGGCAGAATGTTGCGTTGGAATCGCCCGCGCGGTTCCGCTGGGCACTGTTCGACCGTGAGCGCCTCAAACCGGTCGGCCCCGCACACTACGGGAAGGGAAAGATACTGAACCGCCGTCCCTGGCTGGACGGGAACTTCGAGACAAACTGGGTGCGGGTAGGCCACTGTGTGCTCGAACCGGGAACCTCGATCGGCTACCACCGGCACGACGGCATGGAGGAGATCTACTATGTCATGTCCGGCCGGGGGAGAATGACAGTGAATGATTACACGTGGGATGTCCGGGAAGGCGATGCGGTTCCCTGCACCCTGCACGATTCCCACGGCCTGTACAACGATACGGACGAGGACCTCGAAATATTCGTTTTCATGGTGTCCCTGGAAAAAAACGTGCTCGATGCGACAAACTGGGGAGACGACCTTTCAGGCCGTTAGCAATGACAGATCACGGAGGATTTCCATGCCCTCATGCAGGAAAATGATTGCCCAGATGCTCCTTGTGCTTATATGCGGCGGATCCATCAGCACCGGTTATGCCGAGCAAACGGGGACGCCGGTGTACGGCCGCACCGAGCTCGCGAAATACATCACCTTAGACGGCGTACATAACGGTGCGGGAAGTACCTATTTCCAGTCTCTCATCGACTACTCGAGCGGGATATTCGAATCGAACTTTCTCTGGGCGCACCGGTGCAAAATCCCGCCCAAAGCCGGGATCGGGCTGAACCTGAAGCGTTTCATGGAGGGCATTTACTGGGGATTCAATATCCCGGCGGAGTTCACCATCAACGATGGAACGGCACTCCTGCCGGCGGGAGCCTCCGCCCTCTGCGATATGGGTTCGTACCAGGGCATCTTCAATCCCTCGGAAACGGATACTCTCGAATTTCTCCATACTGCGGTGTCACGTGATAAGATGCCGGGAGGCGACCTCGGTGTGGTCGATCTCAAAGACAATCTGGCGAACCGAACTGTTCTCTCCCCCGCTCCCTTTGCGTGGACACAGCTCGACCGAACGCTGCTGAAGCCTGTCACCGCACTCCACCGCGGCAGGGGAACGATCGAAATGCGCCGCATGTGGGATGAGGTATCATTCGAATCCCCCTGGGTCGCGGTTGATCACGTGGTGCTCCCGCCGGGAACCTCCATCGGCTGTCATCGGTATCGGAACGGGGAGGCAGTCTACTATATCCTCGAGGGGAGTGGCCTGTTTACGGTAAATGAGCATACGTGGCGGATCAGACCCGGCGACGCTGTTCCGGCGACCCGCGGCGACTGTCACGGTGTCTTTAACGACACGGGAGCAGACCTCGAACTTTTCTTCATGACCGTTGCGCTGAAAAAAGGCGAGGCGCCCGACATCGAGGACACGGGGGACGATCTCTCGACAAAGAAGGCAACGGGAACGGTACAGTAACGTGGCATTCCCCGGAGCATAGTCTGGTTATCGTGCTTGCGCCTTGGTACTTTCCGGGCTGACGCCGCCTGTTCCATAGGAGGCCCAGAGCTTTACATCGGCGGGCGCTTTCAGGGCATAGTCGATCTTTTTCACCGCCTTTCCCCCCGCATGCATCATGGCATAAACGACCATGTTGACTCCCATACGGAGCTGGGAACTGCATTCCCTGAACCGCCACGTACGCCCGTAGGCCTTGTTCGAATATATTCCCACGAGACGGTCACCGATAAAAATTCCCTCGAGGTAATGAACCGGAATCGAGATGAGATGACCGTCCATATTATAAATTTTAGCCCCGGGCGGCGGCTCGTCGAAATCGAAAAAACAGTGGTAGAGCGGATGGTCTTCGGGAATTGGATAGACGCGGGCCTTTGATCCGAGAACATCCCTGATGAATTGGCGGAGCGAGGCTTCCGCCGGTGTCGTGTGGCTTACCGGCCAGAGATTCTCGAAAACCGCGAATCCGCCGGAATCCAGGAATGACTGCATCGCCTCGACATCGAGACTGTTATACTCCCACAGGCTGGTAGTGCCGATATAGACGAACGGATGACGAAGCCTGCGGTTAGTGTAGAAATTCAGGTGACGGTCGACTCTTGCGATGACCGCGGTGTAGGTGTTGACTGCCTCGACAAGCCCGAT
>CAYWBT010000320.1:0-2393 GCA_964456585.1 uncultured bacterium | reverse complement strand
CCGCAGGGTGCAGGAACCATCGAGGACGGGGATAACCGCCATAGTGCCCCGTTCCCCTTCGAGCAGGACGTACGTATCGCGGAGCCGTTGAGCCGCTTCCGAGAAGAAGCGCGCCTCGATTTCCGCGCCCCGTGCCGCGGTCACCTCATCGAGTATGACGGTGACGGACGGTTTATCGAGAACGACATGCCGCCGCCAGCCTTTCATTTCCCTCATGGGGTATGCGCGGCTCGATTCCATGAGGGTGTAATCGCGTTCGCCCGATGTCCGAAAGTCGAGAATTTCCCCGCCGATACTCTCGTCCATTGGGTTTCCGCGCCATTTACCGGGGATCTGGAGTTCGCCGTTGACGAAGACCACGTTATGTCCGCGGCTGGATGCCTCGATGTAGTCCCAGCGGGCGTCGTCGAAGCAGCGCTGGTCGTACGGTACCGAGCCGATATCACGGATGAACGCCTGTCCGCGCCAGCGCAGGATAATACTGCCGATATCGAGATGGCCGTGGTGCGGATCGTCGTTTTTTCCGGACTTGCAGGCGATGGCCACCTTGTCGGTATCGGAGAAATCGCTCCGCATGACTGACCAATCGATGGTGCGGAAGTGGACAGATTTGGGCGCGGGTTCCCTTGGCGCCACAGAGCTCCTTGGCCAGATAAGGTCGTAGACGCCTTCGCCGTTGTTGAGGAGGTTACGATACCAAACTGTTTCATTTGATGCGGTTTCGTCCGCGAGTTTATTGTAGGCGAATTGGATGTTAGTTTTTCGGATGAGACCTTTTCCGGCATCGCCGAAATTGGCGGTATACTCGGGAGCGAAGAGTGTGTAGAGATAGAACGCAACGGGATCGCGCATATTCGGGTGATTGAGAAGGGTGTACTTTCCATTCGTCAGGCGTTTGAGGGGGTCGCCATAGAGAACGGCCCAGAAGTGGTTTGCCGAGGCGTACCCGACACCCTCCTGCCAGCCGCCGTCGACGCCGATTTCATCGTAGGTGCGCCAGATACGGTTGAAGGATTCGGCGATGACATCGACGAGTTGTGGATCCTCGGTGAGGAGAGCGAGGGAGGCCATGCCGGCTCCGCTCGCGCAGGTGGTCAGCCAGTTGCACCGGTACGCCCAGGCCCACCAGTGGTACTCCCAGTTTCCCCGAATGCGCAGGACAGCCTTTTCGAGGAGCGCACCTCTGATGCGGTCGCGCTGCCGGCTGTCGAGCGCCGTGTAGAGCCAGTCGTACACGGTGGCCAGGTCGGTCGCGATGTGAGCGGCATAGATATCGTAACTGAACATCACCTGGTCGTCGGGAACGTTCCAGGGCATGACGCGGCTGTAAATGATGGGGAACTGGTGCGCCCGGTCTGTCCACGTCTGGAGGTCACAGACCGCATCGGCGAATTCGAAGGATTTTTGCGCATACTTCTCATCGCCAGTCATCTGGTAGAGGAAGGCGAGGGTGCGTGCGTTTTCGACGTTTGTGAACATGAAGCGGTTGTACGACCAGTCTCCTGTGAACCGCGGATTCTTGTCCATGACAGGAGCATCCTCGACCGGAGTGTAGATGAGCCGGTTGCCCTCGGCGAGGAGTCGTGCATAGATGTCGTGTGATTCAGCATCCCGTTCGATGCGTTCGAGAAGAGCGGGTTTTTCCTTTTCCGAGAACAGGAGGTAGGGATGTTTGAGCCTGTTCGGTTGCAGTGCTTTCGTCATGTTCTCTACGGTGACCTCGGCGTGAGTGCCGGGTGCGGCGAGCACTGCCGCCAGGAGAAAACATGACACGATATACTTTTTCATTCAGTTGCTCCCCGGTTACTGCTGGTTATGATGCAAGTTGTTCAGGAAAAAGAGGGTGCCGAACCTGACACCCTCGATTTCCTTTGTCTTCGAATCTCTACTGTTTCAGGATGAGACCGTCGGCCCCTTTTTGATAGGTATAGCTGTAGGTTTTCCCGGCCTTGACAAACGAGAGTGTCAGGTTCCCGGAGCTGTCGGACGAGTATTTCGCCGAGCCGGCAACAGCGCCTGCTTCAGCGTCATCCTCAACCGGCAGGATGATGTGGCCGATGACGGTGTTCGTGTTCTTCGCTGTGAGCACCGTTCCGAAGTACGGTATCCAGAAGAAGCGGCGTGTCGCATTGACCGGCTGACAGGCATGACGTCCCTCGCGGAACGAGAAACCGCCGTCAGCAAGGACAGGTATCAACGCCATCTTCCCGTTTTTGCCGGAGAGCATGGCGTACCCCTTTTCCATGTCAACGTCCACGCCGGAATGGAAGCGGGCTTCGATTTCCGCGCCGCGAGCGGCTTTAACCTCGTCCAGGATAACGGTTATCACCGGCTTTTCCAGGATAATGTGCCGCCGCCAGCCTTTCAGTTCCTTCTTCAGGTAGGCGTTTGTC
>CAYWBT010000319.1:0-2394 GCA_964456585.1 uncultured bacterium | reverse complement strand
AGAACGGGATGAAGGCCGCCCGATCGTGGTATAGACATCCACGAACTCCCGTCATCTCGATGAAAAGAAAGGATAGCCGCCAGTATACTATGCTCCTTCGTCCCGTGATGTTTTCGTTGACAGTGTTTGCTGTGGCGCTGGTTCTGCCCGCAGTTCCCGAGGCACAACCCGCCGACAAACAACCGGACACAGTCTCGATCAAGGAACTCACCGATCCCCTCATCCGGGAACACCGGATGGGTACGCTCACGATCAAGACGAAACCCGGTACGCGGGTCATGGTTACCCAACTCCGTCACGACTTCCCTTTCGGTACCGCGGTGGCAACCAGGATGCTTTCCCCGGAAGTAAGCCGCCTTGACCGGGAACGGTACTTTACCGTGCTGGCGAACAATTTCAACACCGTGTCCCCCGAGGACATCCTGAAGTGGCGGCACAACGAGGGAACGATGCCCGGCCTGATCGATTACCGTCACATGGACTCGCTTGTCGACTGGTGTGAAGAGAATGACATTCAGGTTCGCGGGCACTGCCTGTTTTTCGCCGTCGACACGACTGTGGCCGAGTGGCAGCCCGGTCTCGCCAACAATAAGCTTCGAACCGCTCTCGCCCGCCGCGCCCGCGGGGTAACCTCCCGGTACCGGGGAAGCATCTTCGAGTACGACCTCAACAATGAGATGGTGCACGGCGATTTTTACCGGAAACGCCTCGGGGACGGTATCGTGGCGGACATGGCGAGGTGGGCGCACGAAGGGGACCCCGGTGCGGCGCTCTATCTCAACGACTACTACATTCTGGACGGCAGGGATACGGCGGCATACCTGTCCCAGATACGCGATTTTCTCGCTCAGGGAATCCCCTTGGGGGGAATCGGCTGCCAGGCTCATTTTGGAACATCGATACCGCTCGATACGGTGAGAAGCGTCCTCGACAGCCTGTCCCAGTTCAACCTCCCCGTCAAAATCACGGAGTTCGACATGGAACCGTCCGACGACGAGACGCTCGCGCGTGAACTCGACCGTTTTTACCGCACCTGCTTCGCGCACCCCGCCGTCGCCGGTATCATCATGTGGGGGTTCTGGGAGGGTGCGCACTGGCGTCCCGCTTCCGCGGCCTGGAAACTCGACTGGACACCGGGGCCGGCCGCTCTGGCCTACCGCAACCTCGTCTTCCGGGAATGGTGGACGACCTGGGAGGGAACGGCAAATGATGACGGGTACTGCGTACTCAAAGCATTCTACGGCAGCTACCGGATTACCGCCGGCGATGACGAGGTGATCGTTGAGATGAGCGCTGAGGACGGCAGCACGTCGGTACTCGTTGAAGAGACCGCCGAATAACGTCACGGCTGACACGTCATGCCTGCCCTCATGGCGGTTACCCGTTTCCCCTACGCTTTTCCACTCTATAGCATTCGCTGTACGACATCGCGAAATTTTCTTGCATATTTTTCATTTTTTTATAGCGTTTTCAACAAACATTCATTAACTATATATATTACGTTTCATGGTTTTTTTCGTGTCTCTCGAACACAACATTTCCATAAACGAAAAAGTACACTTCACAGGAATTTTTCCGCTGATAGACTGTACCTTGGCTTATACCTGAAAAAATCGGGTTTTTCAAAGGAGGAAACAGTGATTATACTCATGCGTTATAATATTCTCTTTCTGCTGCTTTTAATCGCGGGAACTGCTTATGCCGGCGTCGTTCTCGAACCCTTCGACTATTCGGAGAATTTCGAGACGAGAACACTCCGGGCATGGGCATCATATCCCCTTTGGCAGGATACCGCCTACGATCCCAATTTCCGGGTGAACGAGATTGTTCCCGGCGACCCTAACATTTCCATAGAGCAGAAGGTAACGCCTTACACGAATGTCGATAACTACGCCGGCGCACAGAAATTGTTTGACGCCTACTTGACGCCCGAATCCTCCATCACCCTCAGGTACTACCTGAAATCCCATCTGCCGTTCGAATTCTTCAAGGTCAGAATCGCTGCGGGTCCGGATGGCAAGGTTGATTTCACGGTGCCCGATCCGCCGCTCAACCACTGGGTGTGGCTGACGGTGAGCTGGGACGACTTCGTGCAGGAGAATCCAAACCTGGCCAGCAGGGACCGAATCAAGGTTAATGCGCTCGCGGTGTATGCAAAGGTACCTAAAGCCGATCCCGATATGCCCTTCTATCTCTGCCTGGACGACGTTGCCTTCAAGGGTGCCCGCGCCGTTGCGTTCAGGTTCGATGAGCCCGAAGTGTACAAACTCACGGAATTCACGCCCTACATCCCGAAAAAACACTATGCCCGCGGCGATCAATTCTCCCTCTCCGGACAGTGGCCGCTCGACGCCGACCGGGTGGAGGTATCCATCGCATCGTATACCCACACCG
>CAYWBT010000318.1:0-2414 GCA_964456585.1 uncultured bacterium | reverse complement strand
CATATTCACCTTTTTTTATCATAACGGTGATTCGACCATCTATTACTACGCTTGTATCCGGTACTATTTTCATAAAAAATCACTATATAGTAGAATGTCATTCTGGTTTATTAGCATATACCTCGTCCGGATCAAACACTTTTTCTGCAATAATTTCGCCTTCCAGCGTCCGGTAAAAACAGCTCCGGTACCCTGTATGGCAGGCGGCTCCCTTCTGCTCAATCTGATAAATCAGGGCGTCTTCATCGCAGTCCGTGATGATGCGCACGACCCGTTGGGTATGGCCGCTCTCTTCACCCTTTCTCCAAAGTTTCTTCCTGCTCCTGCTGTAGTAATGGGCAAATCCGGTTGAACGGGTAAGCTCCACCGCCTCGCTGTTCGCATAGGCGAGCATGAGGATCTCCTGTGTTGTGGAATCCTGTGCGATGACAGGTATCAGTCCGTTATCGAAATGCAGTGAAATCATATCAAACTCCTGTGACTATTGTCAGTATCATATACAGCAGGTCTCCCATGAAGATCGCCATGATAAATCCGGCGGTTATGGGGATAATGAACGGGACTCCGTAAGATATCCAGACCATCCCTGCCTTTCGGTACAGTGCGAGTTCGCGAGTATACTGTTCGGGAAACCGTTTCAGATCCCGCGTATACATGCGCCTCTGGCCTGCCACCATCCTCCGGATGGCGTCGCGGATGGAGATAAACCTGCGTTTCAGGTGTCCGTTATCCTCGGTAAACTCTTCGATGATGAAGCCGAATGCATCTTCGATATACGCTCCCTCGACAGGGAATCCGATAAACATGTACGGAAATTGTGCTCTGTTGCCCTTCAGGACGTTCATGATGAAGATGCCAAACGGTGTTGCAAGGTTGAGCAGCATCGCATTGATCAGCACCGACAAGGGAAAAAAGGCGAGGGCCGGATATCCGAAATACGGTTCCACGGGAAAGAGCGGGATGCAAGCGGTGATGAATATGAGCGCCCATGCATCTGCACCGCCGAAGAGGTGCAGGTATGCCGCAAGGACATAGAAGAGCACGCAGAAAACGATAACCAGAATGATATAACCTGATGCAAGCCGGAAATCGTGGCCAATGAGGAAGATGTACGTCCATGCCGCCATCGGAACCGCTATGGCAAGCATCGGGTACCATGTCCTGAACGGAACACGGCGTTCCCTGATGTCGCGGTATGATGCGTACAGGAGCGTTATTCCTATCGCGATAGCTGCGACGACCAGCGGTTCAATCATAGGTATAAAAAATGGCATTTCGTGCTTTTATGTGTGGCGATTATCCGCCGGGAGTGTTCGGAACCTATTCCGGCTTTCAGTCCTGCAGGCGCTGCTGAATGTCCTGCAGGATGTTTCTAATCTGCCCGAGACGTACCTGGTCAGTTGTCAGGATACAGAGCATCGTATTCCGGTATGGGGTGATAATGATCATACCGGACGGCAGTTCGATTGTCATCTGAATAAACCGGCCTCGGCCGAGAACCGACGACAGGGCGCTGGCAGCCCTGACGGCATCCTCTCCGATCGCGACCGCGCCGTCCAGTTGATGTTCTCCAATTGCATGAAGATTCAGGCCGTTTTCAAATATTGAAGCCGCTTTCACGCCGGGCCATGTTAGAATATGCCGGAGCTCGGCAAGTTCCGCGGGTTCGGGTGCCGTCGCGGGAGGTGCGGCCGTTTTACTCTCCGGAATTGGAGTGACTGGCGGAGGGGTGGTGCCGGTAGCCACGTCCTTCGCGGGCTCTGGTGCAGGGGCGTTGGAATCGCTTACATCTCCCGGAGGAACTTCTTCTCCCGTGGACGGCTTCAGCGGCTCCGCCGATTCGCCCAGGGAGAGTGCAAGTGCGTTTTCGAACTCCCCTGGGGTGTATTTTCGCATGTCGAAGTCGATCAAGCGTTCATTGGCGAAATATTCGCGTGCGGCATGGCCATGCAGTGTCTTCGTCCCGGAAGTGAAATAATAGATAAGCGGCTCACCACGCTGGATAAGAATGTACCCTTTCCCGTCCTGAATGCGCACGAAAACTACGCCTATGAACCGGGACGTATGGGAATAAAGCCATTCCATTGATGCCTTCATCGTACCAATGCTAATTCCCGGGGGTATTTGTTCGATCATAGGACAGATATTATGAGATCTTTGTTTTTCTTCAGTTCATACCGGATCCTGCCTATATTCGCATCACGTTCGGCAATGATTGCGAGATAGGTAACTTCACTCAGGGGTTTTTCCCCTGTCAGGGGTATTGCAAGGACAAATGACTCCCCGAATTCGCAAAAAGCCATTGAAAACGCCGGATCGCCCATTTCTGTGGCAATTGCTGCTGATGCTGTTATGGCTTCGGCGAGGGGGAATCCGATGTCGTCGATGTCGTCGATCCCCCGTGTGGCATGCTC
>CAYWBT010000317.1:1799-2416 GCA_964456585.1 uncultured bacterium | reverse complement strand
CGGTATTTGCTGTTACTGTTACATAGCCGAAGCTCCTGGCGAATATGCGAAAGCGACCGGCGAGAAGAAATACATGGAACTCGCCAAAGAAACGATGACCAAGTGCCTCAAGATATACGACAGGCCTGATTTCCAGGACGGCGCAAGCCCCTACCCCGGCGCGCGAAACCTCTGGTACTGGATGCTGTTTATGTGGTTCGGCACATGCATGCTCGATTTCGAGCCCGATCCCGAACTTGAAAAACGCACCGCCCGCTGTGTGGATGCCATCATGAATTACCACCGTCACCCGAAATTCAACCTCATGAACAATGTCATCAGCCATGACCTGTCAAGGTCGGAAGACCCGAAACACTCCGAGTGTGCCGGCTGCGGTCATGCCACGGAGGCAACCTGGATGATTTTGTACGAGGCGGTACGTAAAAAAGACAAGACTTTATTCGATCAAACGGCCGAGCAGTTCAAACGCCATGTCGATGTAAGCCTGGACGATGTGTACGGAGGTGTTTTTAACGACCTCCGCAATGTCGATGAAAACATCTGGCAGCTTAACAAGATACACTGGGCGCAGGTGTTTGTCCTCATGGGTTCGCTGCCTGTCATTGAGCATACCGGAG
>CAYWBT010000317.1:0-1789 GCA_964456585.1 uncultured bacterium | reverse complement strand
AGCACAGTGGGCAAAGGATATGTTCGACAGACAAAACACCTGGATACAGGAGAATTTCACGCTCAAACCGCACGGTTTTCATTTATGGAAAGCAACTACAGACAGGAAAGCCACCTTCGTTCCCCACGCCACAAGAAAAGATATCTACCACCACCCGAGGCATCTCATGCTCAATCTTATGTGCCTCGACCGTATGATAGAGCGCGGCGGGAAAGTGTCGGGAATGTTCGCATGAGCGGCTTCCGGCTGTAGGATTGCAGATTCAAATATTATGGTCAAATACCTTTGATTTAATCGCTATGTTACTGAGGAAAGAAACTGTTTGTTCCCATATATCCTCGATGGGATAAAGGTCAAGGATGAGGAGAAAGCAATAATTATCAAGCTATTATGACCCTCACTCCCGGCCCCTCTCCCACAAGTGGGCGAGGGGAGAATACAGCTATTCTTTATCCTTTATATCATGTAAATTCTGTTAAAAATATTAATTTCAAAGGTTTTTAGTTAATAATCCACCCGGCGCTGCCGGGTATACAAGTAAACCGCAGTATTATACAGAACGGGAGAATATCTATGAAACGCCGAGCATTTCTGGCGGCATCGGTGGGGACTGCTGCTGCTTTTTCAGCGAGCACCGTTTGCGGCGGGAACGGGTATAAAGCTCCGGAAACAGTTACGCGGACAGATGATACAGTGCTCGACAGCGACGGCACCCTTGCGGGAAAATCACTCGGGGAACTTCGCGACCAGTACTGTTACGACCTGTTCGAAGAATATATCCCGTTTCAACACAAGTATGTCGTCGACCGTGAGTACGGCGGTTACACCCTGCACACCGACTGGAACGGCCCCGTGATAACGCACGAAAAAACAGCCTGGTACGAGGGCCGGGGCACATGGAGCTTCTCGTTCCTCTATAACAAGCTCGATCCCGACCCGCGACACATCGAAGCCGCCCGCCGGTCGGTGGAGTTCATCATGAAACACAAACCGATGGGCGATACTTTCTGGCCAAAGTCATACACCCGGGAGGGGAAAGCGGCCGAAGCACCGGACAACGTTCTTTACGGCGACATATTTATCGCAAACGGCCTCTGCGAGTTCTCCAAGGCTGAAGGCAATGAACGGTACTGGGTCATCGCCCGGGAGATCATGCTGAAATGTATGCGGATGTACGACAAGCCCGGTTACGGTTCCTTTGTCGGGAAGCAGGTGCTCGGGGAGAACGGCCCCGACATGCCCGGCGGAGCCCGCATCGGCGGCCACTGGTTCATTCTAGTCAAGCTCGCGACGGATATGCTCGAATTCCGCTCCGACCCGGATGTGGCGGAGGTTGCTTCCCGCTGTATCGATGCTGTTCACAACTAACACTACAATCCCGCTTTCGGCCTCTTAAACGAGTATATCAATCATGACTATACCCGCCCGGACAATGATCTTGCCCAGTATGTGGGCGCGGGCCACAGTTTTGAAATCCTGTGGATGATCCTCTATGAAGCTGTCCGCAGGAAAGATAAGGCGCTCTTTGACCTGACCGTTCTGCGCTTAAAGCGGAATTTTGAGGTTGCCTGGGACGATGTTTACGGTGGCCTGTTCCGCAGTCTTCACCATGTGGACAATAACATCTGGGATGTCAATGTCAAGGCCGGATGGGTGCAGATGGAGGCGATGATCGGGCTTATGTGCATAATAGAACACACCGGCGCGCAGTGGGCGAAGGATTATTTCGGCAAGATATATCCGTGGGTAATGGAGCGTTTCCCGCTGAAACCTTACGGTCTTCCGTTGT
>CAYWBT010000316.1:0-2471 GCA_964456585.1 uncultured bacterium | reverse complement strand
GGCATCCGTGAGGTTCTTGTAGATGTATTCGGCGGTAAAGGGAATGAGCGGTGCGCCAATGCGGCACACGGTCTGCAACACAGTAAACAGGGTATCGTAGGCATCACGTTTGTCACCATCGGACTCGCTCTTCCAGAAGCGGCGTCGGTTACGGCGGATGTACCAGTTGGTAAGAATTTCCATGAACTCCTCAATGACCGCGCAGGCGCCGGGGATATCGTATTCCTCCAGCGAAGTCGTGGCAATGGCGATCGTCTCGGAGAGCTTCGAAATAATGTAGATATCCATCTCGTTCGAGGAATCGTAGCGGTACACCGGCTGGTAGTCGTCGATATTGGCGTACAATACCAGGAAGTAGTAGGAATTCCAGAGGGGTGTTAACGCGCCCTTCTGAGCCTGAGGTATGTTTTTACCTTCATGGTCGACCTGGAAATTCGCACCACGCAGAATGGGATTGTTCATGAGAAGCCACCGCAGCGTGTCGGCGCCGTATTCCTTGAACACCTTTTCGGGCGGGGGATAATTCCGGAAGCGCTTGGAAAGCTTCTGCCCCTTTTCGTCGAGCACGACACCGTGGCAGATGCTGTTCAAGAACGCCGGCTTGTCGAAGAGTGCGGTTGAGAGCACCATCAGGGTGTAGAACCATCCCCTCGTCTGGGCGATATATTCCGCGATGAAATCAGCCGGGAAGTTGCTCTCGAACCACTCCCGGTTCTCGAACGGGTAGTGCACCTGGGCAAACGGCATGGAACCGGACTCAAACCAGCAGTCGAGCACATCCTCGATCCGGTGCATCTCGCCGCCGCACTGGGGACACGGTCTCGTGAGCTCGTCGATGAAGGGACGGTGCAGATCGGTGATGGTGACACCGAAGTCGTGCTCCATCTCGGCAATGGAGCCGTACACATCGCGGTGAGTACAGATGGTGCTATCGCATTCCCATACCGGCAGGGGGGTACCCCAGAAACGATTCCGGGAAATCGACCAGTCCCGGGCATCATCGACCCAGCGGCCGAACTGCCCATCACGGATATGTTCCGGTATCCAGTTGATCCCCTGGTTCAGCTCGAGCATCCGTTCCTTTATGTCGGTCACCTTTACATACCACGAGGGAAACGAGCGATAGATAAGCGGCGTATCGCACCGCCAGCAGAACGGGTAGTTATGCTCGATGGTCTCGTGGCGGACAAGAATACCGCTGTCCTTCAAAAGCCTGATGATATCCTTGTTGGTATCGAAAACATTACGGCCTTCGAAGTCGGGAACATGCTCGTCGAAACAGCCCTTGTTATCAACCGGGGTAATGGTGGGAATACCGTGAACATCGCATAACTTCTGGTCGTCCTCACCGAATCCCGGGGCCATGTGAACGATACCTGTGCCCTCCTCGGTCGAGACGAAATCACCGGCCAGGATGACGAAGGCGTTCTCGGTTTCACTGAAATAGGGAAAGAGCGGTTCGTAACTGAGACCGATAAGCTCGCTGCCTTTCAGCATGGCAACCTGTTCCGCATCACCGAGCTGCTTCTGATAGGCTTCGGCCCGGTCTGAAGCGATGAGGTAGTGGGCGTCACCCTCACGGAACAGGGCGTATTCGATGTCCTTTCCCACCGCAATGGCGAGATTGGAGGGCAGCGTCCAGGGTGTGGTCGTCCAGACAAGCAGGCGGGTATTCGACGGTAGCCGGTCGGAATCGACAAGTTTTACCAGCACGGTGATCGAGGGGTCCTGACGGGGACGGGTGGAGTTATCGATACGCGTTTCAAAATTCGAGAGGGGCGTCTCGCAACGCGTGCAGTAGGCGAGCACCCTCGATCCTTCGTAGACAAGACCCTTGTCATACAGGGCCTTGAACGCCCAGAGCACACTCTCCATGAAATCGATGTCCATGGTACGGTAGTCGTTTTCGAAATCAACCCAGCGGCCCTGACGGATTACCTGCTTTTCCCACTCGTCGATGTACTTCACTGCAAGTGTCTTGCAGCCGCTGTTGAACCGGTCGATGCCGTACTCGATAATCTGTATCCTGCCGTGGATACCGGCCTCTTTTTCCATCTCCATTTCCGAGGGAAGGCCATGACAGTCCCATCCGAAACGCCGCGGCACACTGAAGCCCCGCATGGTCTTGTATCGGGGGATGACATCTTTCACATACCCGGTGGTGAGGTGCCCAAAATGCGGCATTCCGTTGGCAAAGGGCGGCCCGTCGTAGAATACGAAATTTTCACCCTGTGACTCCCGCATCCTGATCGATTCGAGAAAGGTGCCGTCTTTTTCCCAGAAGGCAAGTATCTCCTCTTCGAGGGCGGAGAAGTCCGGTTTTGACGGTATAGGATTGAATACGGTTTTTTTTCCTTTTGCCTCGCTCACGTTCCCGGTATCTCCCTCGCGTTTAGGTCCATTTGTTTTCAATATAATATAAGCTTTTAATATACCATTTTTTATCGGGAAGTGCAAGGATGACATTCCGC
>CAYWBT010000315.1:0-2525 GCA_964456585.1 uncultured bacterium | reverse complement strand
GCGTCTATAGTGTGAGATGTTGAGCCAAGGTCATTGGCCAACCGGAGCAGAAACATCTCCGGGCAATACTGTTTCGAGAGAAAAGGTTACGGCCGTCCAGCACCTGACCGTCGTCACCCGGTGCATATTTTCACAAATCCATGCCATTCTTGGTACAGGAATCTACTGCACCGGTAACCGTGAAGGGGCCGTCTGAAATTTGATTATTCGTCCAGGTGACGCGAAAAGTCGTGGGTCAACAGTTCGTAGACTTCCGGTTGATGCATGTTTTCGGGTGTCGCAAGTGTAACGCCGGTATCGATAATCTTCTCAAACGCCTCTCCCCTGAGTGCAGCGACCGCTGTTTTGACACTGAGATAGCCCATCATGAAGGGATTCTGGAGGGAGAGACCCTGCAACTCACCAACACGAAGCGCCTCGACCAGCTTTGAAGAGGTATCAAAACCAACGAATACGACCGTATCCGAAATACCCCGATCCTGTAGCGCCCGGAGGCAGCCGAACGTGCTCGATTCGTTCGGTGTCCAGATCGCATCGAATTCGGTGAAACGGTTCAGGAGATTCTCGCAAACCTGGTAGGCGGATTCGGTGGTCGCCCCGGAATACTGGTTGCTCGAAAGCAGTTCGACACCGGGAAACCGCGATGAAATCGTGTCGAGAAATCCCTGCTCCCTGTCGGCGGTTGCCGCGCTCCCCTCCTGGTACCTGAGCATGATGAGCTTTCCCTTCCCGCCGAGGAGTTCGCCGATGCGCTCTGCGCCGAGTACACCACCACGGTAGTTATCGGTGGCAATAAACGAAACATAATCTTCACCCTGGAGGGCTGAATCGAAAATGATGGTGGGAATTCCCTGCGCCTTCGCCTCCCTGACAGACCGGATGAATACGCGGTCGTCGATGGGTGCCATGGCGATCGCATCGACTCTGCTCGCAACAAGGGTTTCGTATATCTGAAGCTGCTCTTCGCGGTCGTCTTCCTTGATCGGCCCTTTCCAGATAATATCGACTCCCAGCTCACGACCGGCTTTTTGTGCGCCAACATGAACCGATTTCCAGTGTTCGTGGGTAGCACCTTTTGGGATGAGCGCGATTGAGTAGCGGCCGGGTATCTTCGATTCGTCCTGTGTATCTCCCGAACCACCGCAACCGACAATCAGGATCGCCGCAGCCGATGTGACCGCGGCCAACAGGGGATATACTTTCATGGTCACCTCTCTTTGTTGTTTCAGAAAAAATTACTCGTATAGTTTACCCAATTCCCCCTTCATATGCAAATAAATCCTGCTGAGAGCAAAGTGTTACCGGGTATATTTGCCACGGCTAAAGAGACTGTTGCATCGCCCGAGTTCACAACTCCAGGGCAAGAGTAATCTTTATCGTAAGGATTGCGCATGGTTTCCACACAGGAGTGAAGAATAGGTATACCAAGCCGACCGGTTACATGATACGGTCGGATTAGACAATCCAAAATTGAACTGTGCTTATTTGGTGGAAACATAAAAAAAGCCGGGCAGCGCTCTTACGCTGCCCGGCTTTGACACGGCAGGTTTATGAAACCTCAACCTCGATCTCTTTCGGTTTCACCTCTTCCTTCTTCGGAAGGGTGAGCGTCAGAATGCCGTTATTGTACTTGGCTTTGACCTTGCCCGCATCGATCGTTTCCGGAAGGCCGAAGGTACGTGAAAATTTTCCGTAACGCCGTTCGATTCGGCTATAGTTATCCTTCTCGGTCTTCTCCTCGTACTTGCGTTCACCGGCTAACGTCAGGGTCTGGTCCTTAACCTCAACCTTGATGTCTTTCTTGTCGATACCGGGAAGCTCGGCGTCAATGACAACTTCCTTTCCCGTATCATGTACATCCACGCGGGGGATCCAGGAATTCTCGGTCTCAGCGTTTACCTCGGGTACGCGGAATAATAAGCTGTCAAACAAATTGTCCCATGAGGAACCTGCCAGTACGTTGCTGTTTCTCCAAAGAGTCGGTAACATTGTAAACACCTCCATAGTTATTGTTCATGTGTTGCCCGTTCATTAACAAGGAGATGCAACGATCGTGCCAACAATACAACACTGAATATTATAACTTGTTTATTATATACTTACGAGAATAACAGCTTGACCGGTGCTTCCACCTTACTGGCGCATGAAGGCAGATAATGCTGCCATAGTGGCAGTATGTGGCGCACCCCTTGGCAGGCTGCCGGGCAGTCGACCCCAACATCTGTTTTTAAAAAGCCGATGGGTAGAGAAGGGAGGATGTCATGGCAGGTCGTTACTTGAAGAGCTTCTTCAGCAGCTTTTTCCCCTCTTCCTTTAGTTCTTCGGTGTTCAGTTTTTCCTCGATGAATTCCCGTGCCTGGGAGGTAACTTCCTTTTTCAGCTGTTCCTCGGCTCGTGAGGTATCGAGCCTGAATTTCGGGTTAGAGAACGTTCCTCCCGCGTTCACATCCAACTCGATGGTGTCGATGTCGAGGTCGAGGTATTGAGTGAGAAAATTGAGGTTTTTCAATGCCTTCTTCGATGTC
>CAYWBT010000314.1:0-2573 GCA_964456585.1 uncultured bacterium | reverse complement strand
GTGGTGGACAATCGCGGGGAAGCCCCCTTCATGAAAGTGCACTGGGCGAATATCGACCGTGTGATGATCGGCAGTGATGACGGCATGTGCCAGTATGGCGCCTTAACCGAGGTAAAGCTGGATGCCATGACCATGGCGCAGCCCCACAGCCATGAGCCGGGTGTCGAGGAAATCTGGATTGCCATCGAGGGTGATATCGAACTGCACCTCGGCAAAGAACTCCGAAAACTGCCTGTGGGCAGCGCGTACCGCATTCCCTCCACCGGGAAAACCGCTCATGCCAATATCAACGCCAGCGACGGTATGATCAAGCTCATTCATATGATGAAAACAATGCCATAATATGAGTGCGAAAGCATGAGGAAAGATGTTGTGCTTGTTCAACGCCTTCGGGCGGCAACGTTCATGTTAAAAATCCTGTCGCTGTTCTCCCGTATCGTCTCAGCGGAAAACACCGGCACGATGATGAATGAATTCTCCCCGACCTGATTAACGGGGAGAATTCATTTCCTGAGTGGTGAAAAAGGACATTTTTACCATCCGCTTACTACAGGAAAGAAAAAGATATGTTAGGAGTTAGCTGGATCGACTGGGTGGTTATCGCAGGTTATCTGCTGTTGATAACTGTAATAGGCGTCTGGGCTGCCCGACGTGTAAAAAGCGCCGCGAATTTTTTTATCAGTGATCGTAAGTTTGGTAAAATAATGATGATGTTTTTCACTTTCGGCGCCGGAACTCATTCTGATCAGGCAGTCAGTGTGGCGGCAAAAACTTATCGGTCGGGCGCTTCAGGGATATGGTACCAGTGGTTGTGGCTGTTCGTAACCCCATTTTTCTGGTTGATAGCCCCTGTGTTCAGGCGTATGCGCGCAGTCACCACGGGCGATTACTTTTTTGCGCGTTACGGGCAAAGTGTTGCCGGGCTTTTCGCCGTTGTCGGTATGCTGCAGATGATGGTCAATATCGGCGTGATGTTGAAAGGCTCAAGCGCAATGATTACTGCTGTGTCTGGCGAAAGCATCAATCCGGCTTTAGCGATTATGGCAATGACAGTAATGTTTGTAATCTATGGTGTTGCAGGAGGTTTGAGCGCCGCCATTGTTACCGATTTTGTTCAGGGCATACTTACAATCGTCCTTTCGTTTTTAATCCTCCCGTTTGCCCTCTCAGCAGTTGGCGGGCTTACAGGTTTACATGAGAGTATTCAAAATCCGGATATGTTCAAGATTGTTGCGCCGAAGGAGATTACTTTTTTTTATATCGTTGTTATTTCCTTCAATGCACTCTTAGGATGGGTAACCCAGCCCCACAGTATGGGGATGGCTGCCGCCGGAAAGACAGAGATGGAGGGGCGTGTCGGAGTGATGGTCGGAATTCTTTTCAAACGGGTTTGTACTATTGCATGGGTTCTTACAGGACTGTGTGCGGTCGGCCTTTATGCCGGTAAGCAGGTCGATGTGGATCATGTGTACGGCTTGATGGCACATGATTTACTGCCAGCGATCGCTCCCGGTCTTGTCGGACTGTTCATTGCTTCAATGCTTGCAGCGGTAATGAGTTCTTGTGATGCGTTCATGGTTTCTGCATCAGCACTGTTTACCGAAAATATTTATCGCCCGGTTCTTGTCAAAAACATGAGCGACAAACATTATATGCTTATCGGACGTATTGTTGCTGCTTTCGTGGTTGTGCTCGGCGTTTTCTTCGCTTTCAGACTGGAGAGTGTCGTTCATGGACTGGAGATATTCTGGAAGGTTTCTGCAATGATGGCAATCCCTTTCTGGATAGGGCTTTTCTGGCGACGTGCAACTTCGGCTGCGGCATGGGCATCCACCCTGGCAAGCTTTGCGGCGCTTTTGTTTACAGGTACGATAACCGTTTTCGGTCGCGTTATATGGGATTTCAACGCATCACTGGCAGGTAAACTGCCGTCGTTTTTACTCTATGACGATAAATTATCCCTGCCCTGGCAAATGATTATTTACTTAAGCGTTGGTTTCATCACAGCGATAGGGGTCAGCTTGTTCACCAGGCCGGTGGACGACGGAAAACTTGACAGGTTCTATCAGTGTTTACGTACTCCTGTCCGTTCCGGCGAGCCGGAGACAGAGCCATTCACTTTACCTGAAGGTGTCAATCCTGAGCCGCGGAAACCCTGGATAGATCACCCGGATTTTGAAATTCCCAAACCTCAAATGGTTACCATTACCGGATTTATCGGGGGGTGGGTGGCTGTTGCTCTCTTAATAGCGATTTTCTACTGGATACTGAGTTGATAAATGCAATCATTAGTGTCCGGTTAACAGATAATAAGCATATTCTTTTACTGGTTGGATGTACAGTCTCCATTCAGGGATTAAAGAACGTCTCGAACATACGGTGCTGGCATGAACTCCCCCATGAGAAATCCCCGTGCGGCGCGGGGGATTTCAGGCACAAATTGTGTAACCGTAAAACCTCTGCTCACAAAGGATTGCACCATGTCTGAGCGAAGCGAGTTGTGCAATCCCTGAAATCGGACGTGTAAAGCACGGATCAGGATTCCTCCGGGGATGCCCTTTCTTGCTCCCGTT
>CAYWBT010000313.1:0-2611 GCA_964456585.1 uncultured bacterium | reverse complement strand
AAAAGCAGATAGGACGGGATAACAAGCAGACCAATGCTCAAAACAAGAACCAGAAATCCGGTCAGCAGAACAATTCCGAAAATTCCCGTTCATCCAATAACGATGACATGACGGATGCCCAGAAACGGTATCTCTTCAGGATTCTGGCCGAACAGGGAACTGAAGGAGATGATGCTCACGAGTACCTCAAGGACCTCTTCAAGGTTGAGAATCTCAAGGATGTGAGCAAGTTTGAGGCGAGCCGGGCAATCGAGCAGTTGCTCGAAAAAGCCGAGAGGTGATAAGCATGGCCTGGCGACCGACTGAGTATCTCATTGAGGGCGAACTGGACAATACCGTTTTGGGTAGTGTGACCGGCTGGATGAAGTTTGCGGGCTTGGAAAAGAACGTGATGTTTGACCTGGAAGGCAACTTCCACCGCGACATCCGCGGAACGAAAATCCATCTCGCCGGTAACGGGTATGAAGAAGGGGAGAAAGCCCGGAAGTACATGCGATGTTTTTCATCCAACCAAACCGGCAAGGTCGGTGACATCACGGCTGGCCTGCCCCCGCAGGATTACGTGGCTTACCCATACATCGAGTGGTACGGTGACGAAAACGGCCGGATTGTGCTCGAACTGGAACCAGACCAAATAATCATAATTGGTACCCCTATCCCGGCAATCGAGTCCGATCCCATCTCCCGCCAGGAGCAAGCCCAGAACATGATTGATTTCCTTCGCGGTTTGGCTGAGGGTATATGAATCCCCGAGATTTTTAATATTGAAAGAAGCAAACACCTGTTCCTGCGACCAAGCAGAAGAAGTTTCGTCCGAGAAAAACGTGTCGAATCCGGCACAGAGAGCACACTCGGGTATCGTGGTTCAAAAAACAAGAAAGGAGAAATGAACAATGAAAGTGGAAATTTTTCGGCTCACCGGCCAACCGGTGACGATTGACGTTCAAGATAACGGAACGGTCCGGGATGTGTTTTCTGATCCGGGCAGCGGCAAGGTTATCGGCAGGGAAGGCTCTTTGCTCGATGCGGCAGAGGAAGCCTACGGGAGCATTCAGGAACTGGGAACCCTGCGTGTCAACGGTTCAGCGGCAACGCTCGACACGCCGGTCACCGCCGGTTCGACGATTCTGATCATACCCAAGGTCGAAGGCGGAGCCGTTAAGTGTGCATGATACAGTAATACATGCAGATTTTAAGAAAGGGTCGGTAGATAATCAGATTTCACCGACCCTTATTTTTTTCAGGAGGAAAGATACAATGGAACAGATAATAACAGTCCCGCCGGTTTCTATCGAACCCTGGCCGAAACTGGTAATGTCTCAGGATGAAATACAGAATACCCTCACGTATTTAGCTTATAAGACAAGCAGGCACGTAATCTTCCGCTTATATGCAGAGGATGAAGGGTATTCTGAAAACTCAATCAGCGTTCAGGTGGCAGTGGCAAATGGTGTCGGTAGTGCGAGTCAGGTAAGGGAAGTGATGCTCGGAGGAAAGGTATTCAAACTAACCAAAAACCAGTGCAGGGTTGATCTTGGTAATGACGTTCCGGAGAAAAACCATATCATCGACGATAACTCACTCACTCTTGCCTATGTCGACCATAACCGGATCATCATCCCGATTGAGTTGACCGCAGCGAATAACGAAGCGGCCAGAACGTTGCTGGCTCATATCGTTGAGCAGTCAATTGGACTTCTTGATTTTAAGATGGATGGCAAACTTCACCAGATGCGGCAGAAATTAGTCAAGAGTTTTTGTCAGGCTTTTGCCAGAGGTGTTCAGAAACGAATTACCGAGAGAGAGTGGGAACTGCGGGAGAAAGAACGTGAATCAGAGAAAGCCTACTACACCATTATCGATTGCGAGCGTGAACGGCCGGTTATTGAAAGGGAGATAGAATATCTCAAGAAACTGGAAAAAATCGATGAACCAAGACTGTTCCGCAAAGAGGCAGAGGCATTGATCGAGCTTCAAATCTCCGGGCAGTTTACCAGTATAACCGCAAATGAAGATGGCAGTTTCACTGCTACAACGTCGCCGATAACCATTGAATACGACGGCTGGCGGTTTCCTCTGGGGAGATACACCATACACCTCGAACCGGCAGGTAAGATAAAAATCGAAGACCTTGATCCCCACGGTGATGCTGAATATCCTCATCCGCACGTTGCCACCGACGGCCAGCCCTGCCTCGGAAATATCAGGGGAGACATACCCAAGATGCTCGGTACTATGAGGATAGCCGAGGCACTCCAGGTGCTTCATGTCTTTCTCTCGGAGTATAACCCTGACGGTCCCTATGAGAAGATAAGCCACTTTGATCCGACAGGGGAATATCATGATGAAGATGAAAGTCCCTGCGATGACTGCGACGATCGGTGCAGTTCATACTGTATTTTCGATTGCGGCAACAACGATGGGCAGTACGACTGCCAGGACTGCTACGACTACCGGACAGATTACTGCTATCTCGATTGCAGATACAATGAGAACTTCAGTCGATTCAAACCCTGCGATGACTGCGATGATAAAGGGACAGAACACTGCTGCCTTGAGTGCGAATACAATAATGAGTGGCAGCTTTACAACCCGTGCAACAGCTGTGCGC
>CAYWBT010000312.1:0-2643 GCA_964456585.1 uncultured bacterium | reverse complement strand
CCATAGTCGGGACATTCAAGAGTTGTGCACGGCGAACGTCAGAGGTAACGTGCAATTAAAATTCCTTTATTCGTATGTTACGGTACCAGACTTCACCACCGTGATTCTGAACGCCGAATCCGCCGGTTAGGGGCATATCCTTGTATGCCATCTTCCATTTGCCGATCGGCTCGGTCAGGTGATTGAAATCGGCGTCGATGATCTTGAATCCGTTCCAGACAACGATAACGGTGCGTCCCCGGAGCGTGATCTCCACTTCGTTCCACTCACCAGGCGGACGCGACATATTGCGCATGGGGGTAAGAACATCGTAGACCGAGCCCGACGTGTTCGCCGTGGGAGGTTGACCATAATCATCGAGCACCTGCAGTTCAAATCCCTGATATGCGGGCCATGCTGCACCCGGTACGCGCAGGAAAATGCCGCTGTTACTCCCCTTGGCAACCTTGTACTCGAGACGCAAAGTATAATCAGTGTACGACCCGGGTGCCCTCAACCAGTAGCTGTTTTCTTTACCCGAACAGTACAGCACACCGTCGCGGACTGAGATATCGCTCTCCCCCAGGGGAACCTGCTCGCCGGGTTCGGTATAGGCGTTCCATCCTTCCAATGTTTTACCGTCGAACACCGGCACAAATCCTTCCTCCGCCTCAGCCTGCGCCGGAGTAACGAAATACCCGCACGCCAGACATGCACTCACAGCGATAACCACAACTACCCGGACACGATTCATCTGATTATCCCTTCCATTAACGTGATCCTATTCGCTTTTATTACGTTACATTCCCATGAAACATGAGCACCGAGAGAACCTCGCACATCAAAATTTGCTAAAAAAAAACATATCTCAGGCGCTGATAATCCACTAACCCTGAATTGACACAATCCTGCGTGCCTGGCATCATAAAATGATTCTCTCCCGTATCGGATCCCAGAGCATCGTCCTGTTGCGGCGATACGATTCAACGCCCATCTTGATCGCCACCATGGTTGCCGCCCCGAGATCGACATTACAATGCAGGATTCCGCCCTGACGAATAACGTCAATGAAGTTCCCCTTCAGATCCCGTCGACTCTCGGATGGTACCGTAACGCTTGCCTGGCCATTGTTAAATTGCTTGAATTCTTCAACATAGTCACCGTTACCGGTCATTACCGCATGCTCACCGTCCATTTCGATGGTGCCATACCTGCCGCAAATCCGGGTTGGCATCTGCGTATCGTTCGTAAGAATGCTCGTCAGATTGACCGTGAACTCACTCCGGTAATCGACCGACATGGTAAAAACATCGGGTATATCCCTCCCGTCCTTCTCCAAATACAAGCCACCGTTGGCATTGACACGATGCGGGTATTCGCCGTTTTCACCGACAATCGAAATCAGGAGCGGCGCAAGTTTATGGTAGAGGAGATCGGTTGCGACGCCTCCGTTGTAAGGCCAGTATTTCCGAAACCGGAAAAAATGGTCGGCATTCCAGCGGATTTTCGGTGCGAGGTTCCACTTATATCCGAGCCACATATCCCAGTCAACGTAATCTTCGCCCGACTTACTCGGACCCGCCGTCTCATCGAACGGCATCCACACATTAAACGCACATCCGCGGACATTGCGGTTATAGCTTCCCTGCGCCCAGGTAACCTTCCCCACCCTGCCATGCCTGATGGCGTCGCGGGCTTTCCAGTATGAATCCTTCGCCGTATCGTTCGGACCGACCTGAAAGACCTTCTTATACCTTCGCACCGCTTCTCTCACCTGGAGCGCCTGCTCGATGGTGAGGGTCATCGGCTTTTCACAGTAGACATGTTTGCCGGCCTCCATCGCATCAATCGACATCTTTGCGTGCCAGTGGTCGGGACTGGCGATCAGTACAGCATCCACATCTTTCCGGTCGAGAAGCTTACGGTAATCCATGTATCCTTCTCCACCGCAGATGTCTTGGGCGCGGGTGATCCGTCGACGATAGACATCGCTCACCGCCACAACACTGATGTTGTCGCGCTCTCCCCGCTCAACAATATTCTGGAGGTGACCGGTTCCCATGTTTCCCACACCGATTACCCCAAAATTGATGCGGTCGTTTGCGCCCAACACGCGTGCGGGGAAGATACTTCCCAGAACACATGAACCGGCTGTGACTGTTGCGGTTTTTATAAAATCTCGGCGGTTCAGACGGTGATGATACATGGGGATCACTCCTTTTTCATCCAATATCGTGTTTATAGAAACCTTCACCGGTTCCTGTGATTCTCCTCTCACAATGCTCATAGCACCGGCAGCGTTGTCTTGAATAACTCATTCTGCACCAAAACAATGCACGTGCGGACAATAGGATTTACCCGTATTCCCTCATACTGTTTCACCGACAGCTTTAACTCACCATTATTTCCCCTTATCCCATCGTGCACGGGTAAGCTGCGGGTCGGTCCAGCGATGGCCGATCCGGTTCGAGACCTTCATGATGTGCTTATATGCGCGCGTAAACTGCTCAACGGCCGGCACATCCCGCTGGCTGAAATGTTCGAGTGAGAACGTCTTCCAGGGCTCCAGCTGCGTCGATGCCTCGATGATCGCGGCATGATCCAGAATTCCGGTGCCCATGGGCGCTTCTTCAATGTGGATCATGTAGTTATCCATCACCTGAA
>CAYWBT010000311.1:0-2657 GCA_964456585.1 uncultured bacterium | reverse complement strand
ATCTCTACACCTTCTCAACAGATAAAAAAACGGTTCACTGCAACCAGCCCTATTCTCAATGGCTACTCACAGTGAACCGCAGGTACTGACAATTCCCCTTACAGAATGCTACTAATAATGAGTATTCATTTCGAGTCGTTGACAATTGCCGCTTGTGCCGCTGCAAGACGTGCTATCGGCACCCGGAACGGTGAACACGAAACGTAATCCATTCCCACCCGGTGACAGAACTCGACAGAAGCGGGATCACCGCCGTGCTCGCCGCAGATTCCGATCTTCAGGTTTTCCCGCGAAGAACGCCCCTTCTCAATCCCGGTCTTGACCAACTGGCCGACACCTTCCTGGTCGAGAGTCATGAATGGATCGGCGGGAAGAATTCCCTTATCCACGTAGACACGGAGGAATTTACCGGCATCGTCACGGCTGTAACCGAAGGTCATCTGGGTCAGGTCATTCGTACCGAAGCTGAAGAATTCCGCCTCGGCACCGATCGAGTCGGCAATCAGCGCTGCGCGGGGAATCTCGATCATGGTTCCAACAAGGTAGTTGAAATCAACACCTGAAGAGGATTTCACTTCGTCGGCGACCTGCACGGTCATATCGCGCAGAAGGGTATACTCCTTGAGCGTGCCGATCAGCGGAATCATGACCTCGGGCACAACCTTCAAACCTTTCCGGTGACACTCGACCGCCGCCGAGAAAATAGCCCGAACCTGCATCTCGTATATCTCGGGATAGGTGATGCCGAGACGGCAGCCGCGGTGACCGAGCATCGGGTTGAATTCGTGGAGGCTTTCCACCTTCTCCTTGATAACATCGACGCTGACCTTCATCTGCGCCGCCATCTCACGCTGGTTTTCATCTTCCTGGGGGATGAACTCGTGAAGCGGGGGATCGAGAAGACGGATGGTGACCGGCCGGTCGCCCATTGCCTCGAAAATTCCGATGAAATCGCTCTTCTGCATGGGCTCAAGTTTGGCGAGCGCCTTCCTGCGCCCTGCCTCGTCATCGGCGAGGATCATCTCGCGTACCGCAATGATACGCTCTCCCTCAAAGAACATGTGTTCGGTTCGGCAGAGACCGATACCCTCGGCACCCATCTCGACCGCCTTCGCGGCATCACCGGGAGTATCTGCGTTCGTCCGTACTTTCAGTGTACGAACCTTATCGGCCCAGCTCATGAACGTGCCGAAATAACCGGAAATCTCGGGATCGATTGTCTTGAGCTGACCGCTGATCACCTCTCCGGTCGTGCCGTCTATCGATATGAAATCACCGGCTTTGATGACCGAGCCGTTCGAAGTAAACTGTGATTTCGCATAGTCGATGGCGATGTCACTGCACCCGGCAACACAGCACTTGCCCATACCACGCGCAACCACCGCCGCATGCGATGTGCGGCCGCCCATGGCGGTCAGGATACCCTGGGCGGCATCCATACCACCGATATCCTCGGGAGAAGTTTCGATGCGAACGAGAATAACCTTCTCGCCCTCTTTTGCCTGCTCGATTGCGTTATCGGCATGGAATACCACTTTTCCTGTCGCCGCTCCCGGCGAAGCGGGTAATCCCTCACCGAGCAGCCTGCCTTCTTCGATTGCTTTTGCCTTGTCATCCTTGTCGAACACGGGATGCAGCAACTGGTCGAGCTGTTCGGGTTTGATGCGCATGACAGCGGTCTTCTTGTCTATGAGTTTCTCCTCGACCATGTCAACGGCCATTTTCAGCGCGGCGGCAACGGTCCGCTTGCCGGTACGGGTCTGGAGCATCCAGAGCTTTCCGTTCTCGATGGTAAATTCTATGTCCTGCATATCACGGTAGTGAGACTCAAGATTCAAGTAAATCTTTTCCAGGGTATCATACTGTTCCGGCATCAATGACTTAAGCGTAACCTGTCCCTCGCCGGTGACCGAAGCATCGTTGACCGGCTGGGGCGTACGAGTACCCGCCACAACGTCTTCACCCTGAGCGTTTACGAGGTATTCGCCGAAGAAACTGTTCTCACCGGTTGCGGGATCACGGGTGAAGGCAACGCCGGTGGCGCAGTCATCGCCCATGTTTCCGAAAACCATTGCCTGGACATTGACCGCGGTACCCCAGTTCCCCGGGATGTTATTGAGCTTACGGTAGGTTATCGCCCGGTCTCCCATCCACGATCCGAACACGGCATTGATGGCACCCCAGAGCTGCTTCTCGGGATCCTCGGGAAAGTCAATCTGCTTCTTCTCCTTAATGAGCGCCTTGAACTTGAGCACGATATCCTTCATATCTTCAGAGGAAAGATCGGTATCGAATTTAACACCGACTTCCGCTTTCTTCGCCTTGATGATGACCTCGAACGGATCTTCCTCTTCCTTCGATTCAGGCTTCATTCCGAGGACAACATCACCGTACATCTGGACGAAACGACGGTATGAATCGTACGCAAACCGCTCGTTGCCAGCCGACTCAGCAAGCCCCTGAACCGTCCTGTCGTTCAGTCCGAGATTGAGCACCGTGTCCATCATACCGGGCATGGAAACACGCGCCCCGGAACGGATGGAGAGCAGAAGCGGATTTTCCGGGTCGTTAAACTTCTTGCCCATCACCTGCTCAATGTATCGTACACCATCGCTCACCTGCTCCATAAGCTGCGGGGGATAGTTCTGATCCATTTC
>CAYWBT010000310.1:0-2687 GCA_964456585.1 uncultured bacterium | reverse complement strand
CCAAGCACGAAACACCCATTTTCGCGGGCTTCAGGGAATCGTGATCCCGCAATGATGAGAAAATCTCCCTCACCGAGATCGGGTATCTTGTCGTAATCGGGATTTCTCGAATTAGGTTCATATGCGATATTGGGATTTCCCGGCACATCTTCTTCACATGCACCTGCGTACATAATGTGTGGGGTGCCGATACGGGAAACAATACGACCACCGTTGAGTTTGCACTGGGCCGCGATTTTGCACGCCACTCCGATTTTTTCAAGCTCACGGACTCGGATCATGTGCAGTACATCATATGTTCCTCGTAAATAGAGGTCGGCATAATTGTCGAGTTTTGGGGAATACGCCTCTTTCTGTTTCGGTTTCTCCCGTGCACACCGCAAACCAGAAAATAATCCAACCGCTACAATAAGAACCAGACATATGACTCTAAACCGATGCTGAGATGTGTGGCACATTTCACTCCCCCTTTGGATCGAACGTGATATCCTCAAGACGGTCGCCGTCCAGATCGCAGATATTAGCGGCGAGCTTGACCTCCTCATTGTCGCTGTTCAGCTTTTTGACTTCAAGCACGAGGATATTTTCACCCTCCATGAACTTTAGGTAGGGTGTAGGTGTAGGATCGTAAACAAGCGGTTCCTTGTTGTACATTTTTTCGTGTCCGTTGAAAAACGCCCTGAGGTCTCCGCCCTTTACACCGACAAGAAGCTGGCCGACCAGATCTTTACTCGAAGTATTTATTCTTAGAGCGAGGTAGAAGAACGATCCTTTTCGAGCGTCTTTGCTGCCCGGCAGACCGTAGAGGAGGCACTCATGGAGCTTGAAAGGCCTGGATATGTTAACACAGGCATCTATGATAGCATCGCCATCGATGAATTTCCACTCAACTCCAGCAGTTCTGTCACCTGGACGCGGATTCAGTTCTGAGACGTTCTTAATAGAGGATTTCACCGATCCGAGCATAAGCCACTTGCGGACTCCGCGAGCAAAATATGTTTCTACTGCACGTGTAAAGTTACGTCTGAGAGATTTAACAGATGGCCCGACGATCTTAATTGCATCGGGATACCACTGTCCCAGCTTCTTCATATGACACATCCGCAGGAGGTCCGAATCGAGGGGATGATACCCCATGACGATCATGGAAACCGCCTCTGCTGCGACGACATCACCGCCCGCAATAACTACGTTGTGGTTAATGCCCACACCGTTCTGGCCGAGGTGTTGCTGTACAGTTGCCCAGAAACCTTCCACGACAGCATAGTCGGGATTGATGGCACAGGCGAGGTCTGCAATACCGCGAACAAGGCCGAGCTGACTCCCCTGGTGAATCTTCACTTTACCATTTCCATCGCCGTAATGCTGGGAATGTACAGCCCCGACAAAGTTTTTCATGCAGAGTGTTACACCGGCGCTTGAGTGGGTTTTCATTACAGGGATGGTGATTAAGACATCGCAGTCGAGTACGGTTCTCGGAAGAAAGATCCCTCGTCTCTTGGTCCACTCTGTATCGGAAGAACCATCCGGATCCTTCGGAGCGACATCCTGAAATGCTCCGGTTCCGGTTTTGTGTGGATCAAAGTCCGTGACATAGACCGGTTCATCTTCGTTCAGGTCGACTATATCGACTGTCGTTTCTGACCGCCTGTTGTTTAACTCGTCAACCACCTCGGCATAGGAAAGGTCGCCGAATTGCTTCCACTTGCAGTGCCAGCCGTCCACAAATTTCTCTTTCTTGAGCTTGCCGCCGGATGAGTACCAGGGTGGTCCTTCGGCAATGGTTATACGTTGAGGGCTGATTCGTTCGATAAGGTACTCGATAGTTGCCTTTACCACACGAAGGTCTGTAACGAGCCAGAAATGCTCTATACCTTCGGCAAGCCAATCGCTGGGTTGTACTGGGCAAGTCACGAGGTTAGGTTTTATAACAACCCAGCTGTCTCTCTCCACGATTTTGTTGAGACTTCTCGGCGAAATGTCACGGTCGAGCGCGAGCCATACCACTTCACGGACCTGGTCGGTGCTGAGCAGCGCATCGATTGGCGCTGGGTGTGAAAGCTCCGGGTCGTTTGAACCGGCAATTCCAACAATGGACATGTTTTCATCGGTCGTGCTACCGTAAACTTTCGTAAAATCCGGGTGTATCAATCCGGCTAACCGAGTCCCGGTGATAAGGGAACCGGTCGCTGCCGTCCTCTTTATAAATTCACGTCTCTTCATGGGCTATCCTTTTCAGTTGCCCTGTAATTCCACACTTTACTCTCCCTTCGGATCAAACGTGATTCCCTCAAGCCTGTCGCCATCCAGATCGCAGAGATTCATCGCAAGCTCGATGTCCTCTTTATTTCTGTTCGGCTTTTTGATTTCCAGCACGAGAATGTTTTCACCCTTCCTGAACTTTATGAAGTTTGTGGGTGTAGGGTCATAAACGAGCGGTTCCCTGTTATATTCTCTTTCACTCCTGTTAAGAAATACTCTGAAATCAGCGCCCTTGAGTCCAACGAGGAGCTGACCGACTATTTGTTTGCGTTGAGCATTGATTCTGAGAACGAGATAAAACAACGAGCCTTTGCGGGCACCACTGCTACCAGGTATGGCATAGCGAAGAGAGTCCTGGAACTTGTAATATACGGTTAAATGAATACCGGCATCAATAATGGTATCGCCATCCAGAAGCTTCCATT
>CAYWBT010000309.1:0-2696 GCA_964456585.1 uncultured bacterium | reverse complement strand
CTTGCGGTTTGCGACCTGAGCATCCAGGTGAGAGAAGGAGAAATCACCGCGCTCCTCGGTCCGAACGGCGCGGGAAAAACAACCGCTTTCAACCTTGTCACCGGCCTCTTGCCTGTTTCGAACGGCAGGATACTTTTCAACGGATCCGATATCACCAACATGGCTCCACATAAAATTGCACGCCGGGGGATTGCCCGGACATTTCAAAACATACGTATTTTCTCCAATATGTCGGTCTTTGAAAATGTCATGGTCGGCCTCCATACGAGGAGCAAGAAGGGGATAGTCTCTTCTGCACTAAAGCTTCCCGGCGTACACCGGGAAGAGAGGTTCATTCGGGAGGAAGCGATGAAAAACCTCGAATTCATGGGCCTCGAGTGGGCGGCAGCAATGAATGCCGGCAGCCTTCCCTTCGGTCAGCAGCGAATATTGGAGATTGCGCGCTCACTGGCTCTGAATCCTCGGTTGCTGCTCCTCGATGAACCTGCCGCAGGACTCAACTCACAGGAGACGGTCAAGTTGGGAGACCTGATTCTCAAAATCCTGAAATCCGGTGTTACGGTATTCATTGTTGAGCATGATATGGAACTCGTCATGAACATATCGCAATCCGTGGTGGTGTTGAATAACGGCAAGCTGATCGCGCACGGAACGCCTTCGGAAGTGCAGCGGGATCCAGAAGTTATTACCGCCTACCTGGGTGAGGAATAGAATGCTGGTTATCAAGAACCTTGAAGCGTACTACGACCGGGTACAGGCCCTCAAGGGTATATCCCTGCACGTTTTGACGGGGGAAATCGTCTGCCTCATAGGAGCGAATGGCGCGGGGAAGACGACCACACTCCATGCCATATCCGGCCTCCTGAAGCACGTTGAAGGTGACATTCTGTTTGAGGACAGATCCATTATTAAACTGTCCCCGGAAAAAATTGTACGCCAAGGAATCGCTCATGCTCCCGAGGGTCGCCAGATTTTCGCCCCACTCAATGTCACCGACAACCTCAGGCTTGGGGCATACACGAGAAACGACAAGAAAAGCATCCGCGAAGATATCGGTTGGGTGTTCGAACTCTTTCCGCGCCTCGCGGAGCGCAGGAATCATCTCGCGGGAAATCTCTCCGGCGGCGAACAGCAGATGCTCGCCTTTGGAAGGGCGCTGATGTCACGGCCGAAGATACTTCTACTCGATGAGCCTTCAACCGGGCTTGCACCAATGATTGTCAAAGAAATCTTTACCGTAATAGAACACCTGAAAGATGAAGGTAAAACCATCCTCCTCGTCGAACAGAATGCGAAGCTCGCCCTGAAGGTGTCAGACAGGGCGTACGTACTCGAAACCGGAAGAATCGTCATATCCGGAACGACCGCGGAACTGATACAGAGCAAGGATATTCAGCGGGCATATCTCGGAAGTTCAGTGGATGGTTTCCTCGGTACATAAAAAACAGAGAAGGAATATCCCGAAGCCCAAAGGAAAAGATTTTTCCCTCGTTCTTTGAGCAGTCGGATCAGTATTCCCGCACGCGTCAACATAGGGTTTGCCTTGGAGGTTACTATGGGTGTTTGGAATAAAAAAATGGAGCTGATAAACCGTGACGAACTGGAAATGATCAAGGTAGAACGCCTCCAAGCAACCTTGAACCGTGCCATGAACAACGTGTCGTTCTACCATAATCTGTTCACGAAAAGTTCTATCATCCCGGAGAAAGTACGGAGCATCGACGATCTCTCGAATATCCCCTTCACCACCCGCGATGATCTTCTCGAACAACAGCCATACGGATTGTTCGCGGTGCCACTCCGTGATATTGCGAGAATACATTCATCGTCGGGGACAACGGGAAGCCCTGTTGTCGTTGGCTATACCCGTAACGACCGCACGCACTGGACAGAACTACTCTCCCGTACACTGAGCGCAGTCGGAATCGATTCCGGGGACATCGTGCAGGTATCGTTCGCCTACGGGTTGTTCTCGGGCGGATTCGGCCTGGACATGGGCGCCGAACATATGGGTGCAACGGTGATTCCGGTATCCTCGGGTGAAGTCGAAAAGCAGATCAGGATCATGCTGGACTACCACACCACCTGCCTCTTCTCGACTCCCTCGTATGCGATGCAGATAGCCTTTATCATGAAAAAAAAGGGCATTATGCGCCAGGAACTCAGTCTCCAACGGGGCATTTTCGGTGGGGAACCTTGGAGCGAAACTGTCCGATCACAGATTGAAGAATCACTGGGAATCGAAGCATTCGATATCTATGGAGTCAGCGAGCTCATGGGTCCCGGTGTTGCCGGCGAGTGCGAATACAAGGATGGTCTCCATATCTGGGAGGATCATTTTATTGCGGAGATTATCGATCCACAAACCGGAGCGGTGCTCGAGCCAGGCGAGAAGGGTGAACTCGTGGTGACCACGCTCACTCGTGAATCCATGCCCCTCATTCGCTATCGAACGGGTGATATTACCTCGATCATTCCCGAGACATGCGCGTGCGGAAGAACGCATGTCCGTCTCTCGCGGATACAGAGCAGAAAGACCGATTTCGTCATTGTCAGAGGTGTCAACATTTACCTGAAAGATATTAACGATCTCCTTGAGAAACTGTTTACGATCCCGGTTCGGTATCAACTGGTGATCTCGCGGAATCCCGAGGGAGACAACTTCGAGGTCTTGATCGAGGTGACCGATAATCTTT
>CAYWBT010000308.1:0-2701 GCA_964456585.1 uncultured bacterium | reverse complement strand
ATCAAAGAGAAGGCATTGAATCGTCTCAGGCATCAGAGTAGAAGTAAAAAATTAAGAACATATTTTATTGATCTCGTCCCCGAACATTGATCCTGATGGTATGTTAGTAAACGGATCATAGTTTTTCCAACGTTTGATGTTCTACAAATACTCTACGATTATGAATCCCCATTAAAACTTCATTGCGCCGGACTTCAGATAGTTGATGATCTTTGCAGTTATCGGCATCATAAGCGAACAAAATGAAATGTACGCCTGTTTCCCGGGGTGAGCAGATCGCCCAATAGTATGGCAGGGGAAGCCGTGGCGGTGCATGGGCCGACTGGGTGCCGTACATCAGCTCTGCCTATCGGCGCAGAAACACCACCGTCGAAAGAATGCAGCGAAGTCAGGTAAGCGAAGCATTCACTCAAGCGCTTTCCGACGCCGCTCCCTCCCACATGCTCTCGATTTCCTCGAGGGTTTTTCCCTTCGTTTCGGTGAGCATCGCCAGGATAAAGAGGAAGGCGATACCGCTGATTGCCCCGAAGAGGTAGAAGCTCCTGCCGCCGAGATTTTCAACCATCCAGGGAAAACTCTGTGCAACGATAAAATTGGAGGACCAGAGTATCATGGTGGCGAACGATGCCGCACTCCCCCTGATTTTCGTCGGGAAGACCTCGGAGATGTAAACCCAGGGAATGGGTCCCACGCTCACCGCGAAAAAGGCAAGGAACGAAACGATGGCAACAACGAGCCATACCGGGCTCACCGCGGTGGAGTTGAATGCATAGCCGGCGAAGAACATGGAGAATCCCATGCCGAAGAATCCGATCAGGAGAAGCGGTTTTCTGCCCAGCGTATCGACCGTGAAGAGGGCGACCACGGTAAAGATGAGAAGCGTCACGCCGACGACGATGGATGCCAGGTATGCCGAGGATACACTCTCGAAACCAGCTTGGAGGAAAATCTTGGGTGCGTAGTAGACGAGCGAATCGATACCGGTAATCTGGGAGAAGAACGCCAGAAGTGCGGTCACCACGAGAATTCTTCTCATGCCCGGGTGCAGGAGTTCGGACAGGTGTCCCTCCTCGCGGTTGAGGCTCCCCCGTATTTCTTCGAGTTCCTGTTCCGCGAGAGAGGCGCCGTTGACCCGCGAGAGAATAGCCAGCGCAGCCGCAAATCTCCCCTTCTTCGCAAGCCAGCGCGGACTTTCGGGCACGAAAAACAGTGCGCAGATGAAAAGTCCGGCGGGCACTGCTTCGCAGACGAACATATACCGCCAGTTATTGGGACCGGTATCGACGAGAAGCCAGTTGGAGAAATAGGTGAGAAGGATGCCGATAACGATGGTCAATTGGTTGAGAGAAACGAGCCGTCCTCTAATTCTGGCGGGCGATATTTCAGAAATGTAGAGAGGTGAAATCACCGATGCGGCTCCCACCGCCAGCCCGCCGATGAATCTCGCAACGATCAACTCGGTGAATGTCCGGGGAAGACCGGAAAGGATGGCGGAAAGGGTGAAGAGAAATCCGGCCAGAATGAGAATCTTCTTGCGCCCGAAGCGGTCGCTGATCCCGCCGGTGAATATCGCGCCCAAGATGCAGCCGATGATCAGGTTACTGACCGCGAAGCCTTCCTGGTACGCATTAAGATTGAAATGTTCCGAGACAAACGGCATCGTTCCGGAGATGACCCCCGTATCAAAACCGAACAGAAGACCGCCGACCGCGGAAGTGAATGCAATGGTATAGACATACACGGCACTGCCGGTTTCTGTTGTTCGGGGTTGCAAATTCTCACCTCCTGGCAGGGAATGACCGGTTCTGTTCTCGGGGCATGTTCGATAGTATACGAATTTACTGTCGGGGGAACAACAGAGTATTGTACCGGTATCGACCATCCGATTTCGGATCGAACATCGCGAGCCACAGGACAGTGACAAGATCGTACGGGCGGAAAACAAGACCCAGGGAGAGTATAGAATTACCACGATCTGAGAAATTATCGATAGGCACCCGCCACTTTTCCCTTGAAAACAACCCGGTAAAATCATACTTTGCAGGTACTATAAATCTGTCTCGATACCGTTCAGTGAGAGGAGCGAAGGTAATGGGAGAAAAAATTTTATACAAGGTTGTTGATTATGTGGAAAAGGATCTCGAATGGGAGGCGGAAGAATGCCGGAAACTCGGTGTCGGATTCGAGGCATACCAGCTCAAGTTCTCGAACCCGGCGGACATTATCGAAAAGTGCAGGGATGCCGATTTTCTCGTGGTCGACATGACCCCCATAACCCCTGAAATCATCGCCGCGCTCGATAATGTCAAGGTTATGATCCGCCACGGGATCGGGTATGACAAGGTCGATGTCCCCGCCTGTACCGAGTACGGGATATTATTTGCGAACCAGGCGAAGGCATTCATCCAGGATGTGGCCGAGCACGCGATCATGCTTATCTTCGCGACCTATCAAAAGCTCTTCATGCAGAATGCGTTCTTCAACAACTCGGTGAAGCAGGGCAACTGGAGCTATCACGATATCTACCCGGTCTACCGCTTCGGCGGGAAAACCCTCGGGCTTGTCGGCTGCGGCAACATCGGTTCGCTCGTCCTGAAGAAAATGAAGTGTTTCGGATTCAACATCCTCGTCTGCGATCCCTACAAGCCGGCGAATGAACTCGAAGCTCTCGGTGTTGTCCATACGTCGCTCGAGGAACTCC
>CAYWBT010000307.1:0-2712 GCA_964456585.1 uncultured bacterium | reverse complement strand
GACGTGGTGCTCGGCATCTATAATAACTTCGTTGCGGGCGATCTCGAAGCCGCCTGGGAATGCCAGCTGAAGCTGATACCGCTGCGAGAATTCTTCTCCCAGGGCACGTTCCCCGTGACCGTTAAGGAAGCCATGGCGCTTCAGGGTCTTCCCTGCGGGCCGTGCCGCAAGCCGGTCGGGCCGATCTCGGAAGAAAAACGGGTGAAATTAAGGCGCATTCTCGGCGATATGGGACTCGTTTGATCCCGATCTCCAACCGATAACAAGCCGCACATTGCGAAAATAATCGGTTAAAGAATACGTTACCGCTGTTTCAACGCACACAGAAAGGATCACTATGGAAGAAAGGACAACCGACACTTCGAGAAATGTCTACCTCGCTATCAGCGGCCTCGCACTGATCGTTGAAATCATTGTTCTTGCCCTCGGCAAAGGGACAGAGGCGTTCGCGGGTATTCCGCTTTTTCTCGTGTTTTTCGGCATGGCTCTCTATGCCCGGAAAACGAATGTGCTCAAGGGAGTTTCATTCACCTTTCTCGTGTTTGCTTTCACCACGGCGGCAATGTACTACCCGTCACTCTTCAAAAATTGGGGATTCAACACCACCGTGCTCATCGTACCCTCCATCCAGCTCATCATGTTCGGCATGGGAACAAAGCTGAGTGTGAGCGATTTCATCCGTGTCTTTAAGAAACCCAAGGGTGTCCTGATCGGAACTGTTCTCGTCTACACTATCATGCCGCTCGCCGGCGTGCTTATGGTTAAGATGTTCGGATTCGCTCCCGAAGTCGCCGCCGGCGTCATCCTTATAGGCGCCTGTCCCGGAGGAATGGCTTCGAATGTCATGACATACCTCGCAAATGGCAATGTCGCTCTTTCGGTCAGCATTACCGCGCTGGCGACGCTCCTTGCGCCATTTATTACGCCGTTTCTCATGGACACCTTCGCCGGCAAACTGATCGAAATTAAGATGTTGGCGATGATGCTCTCGATCCTTAAAATGGTTATTCTCCCAATCGTCGCCGGTCTCATTGTCAACAAACTTCTCCGCAGTCAACAAAAGATACTCGACCGGATTCTCCCGACCCTGGCGATGGGCGCTATTTTGATGTACATTATTATTGCCACTGCACACAATCGTGGGCGACTGCTCGAAGTCGGACTTGCTCTTATCGCAGCCGCGATTCTCCACAATTTTATCGGCTTCGTTCTCGGGTACTGGAGCGGGAGGCTGCTGAGGCTCTCGGAAACTGACTGTCGAACCCTGGCGATTGAGGTCGGTTTAAAGAACGGCGGCATGGGTGTGGGCCTCGCCATCAACGTCCTGAAGAGCGGCGATGCCTCGCTGGCATCGCTCATATTCGGTACATGGATGAATATATCGGGATCGACCCTCGCTAATTTCTGGCGTCAGAAGCCACCGAAAGACGAGCATCCGGCGAAGGATGAACCGGCAACGGAATAATAATACAGACTGAAGAAGGGTGCGGAATCTCATCACTCCGATACTACACCCATCCACGAGGTTGAAATATACGGGAAGCCTACGGTTCGGCAGAGAATGTTCTACCTGACCATGAGACCGCATATGCCGGTCGCTTTCCCCAATAAACGATAGAAAGGAACTACATGGAAGGATCATCACCACACCACAAAAAAAGCATATTCTACTATTTCTTCCTCGGAATCGCACTAGTAGCCTTCCTTTCCGGAGCATACATGATTGCGGTCGGCAAGGGCGTACAAGCCGGGCTGCCGGTTGTGTGCTGGCTGTGTGCCATGGCACTTTTCGCCTGGCAGACGAGGATAATCAGGGGAAATGCCTTCACGTTCTGGGTGTTTGCATTCCTCGCCGCCGCAATGTACTTCCCCTGGCTCTTCACCAACTGGGGATTTAATACGAAGGTGCTGGTAAAACCCCTCATACAGCTCATCATGTTCGGCATGGGTACAAAACTGAGCGTCGGGGATTTCGCGCGTGAGATGCGCAAGCCGAAAGGAGTACTTCTCGGCACGTTTCTCGTGTTTACCATCATGCCAATCGCCGGTGTGGTCATTGCCCGCACGTTTAGATTCGAACCGGAAATTGCTGCCGGAGTGATTCTCATCGGGTCGTGTCCCGGCGGTGTCGCCTCAAATGTCATGACATTCCTCGCGAATGGGAACGTTGCCCTCTCGGTCAGTATCACCACCTTTGCAACGCTCATCTCGCCAGTGGTCACCCCCCTGCTCATGCAGGTATTTGCGGGAAGGTTGATTAACATCCCATTTGTGGGCATGATGATCTCAATTCTTAGCCTCGTGATTATACCGGTCGCAGCGGGTCTCATTGTGAACAAGCTCTTACAGGGGAGAAAGGGATGGCTCGACCGGCTGCTTCCGCTGCTCTCGATGTCATCGATCCTGCTTTTTGTCACGATCGTGGTCGCTCACAACCGTGACAAGCTGCTCGTCGTCGGGCTGGCACTGGTCGGAGCAGCAATCATTCACAATTTTCTGGGGTATATTCTGGGCTACTGGGCGAGCAAACTTATCGGCCTCTCTGAACGAGACTGCCGCACCATGGCTATCGAAGTCGGTCTGAAGAACGGCGGTATGGGCATGGGAATCGCTATCGACGCGCTGAAGAGCACTGATGCGGCCCTCGCACCCATCATATTCGGTAAGTGGATGAACATTTCCGGATCGACGCTCGCCAACTACTGGCGTCAG
>CAYWBT010000306.1:0-2733 GCA_964456585.1 uncultured bacterium | reverse complement strand
TGTCCACAAGGAAAAGATCAACCGGGCTGATCTCGGTGTGCTTCTCATAGAGCATCTGAAACTGAAAGAACTGCTGGCGCGTAAGCGCCCCATTCTCTTCAACAAGCTGTTTCTCGAAAATCACACGCTCAGATCGAGGGATGTCTCCACCGGGCATGAAGTCGATGACAGTCCGGTGCGGGACGATATAATCGACGTTCTGCATATAGGTGTGCCGTATCTCGACCTCTTCCCCGACGGGAACTTTTATCCGGACAGAATTGTCACAAGGGCATTGTTTGCCATGGTACTCCAGGGAGTCATTACCATCGTACAGGATGATCTTTCCTGTGCGACGAGGTATATTGGTCTGGCGTCACCGTTCAAGGATATTCATGCCAACTACTCCGCTTACAACGCTATCTATCTCCTCTGCGACCTCGGCATCATGAAAACGAATCAGGACGGTACCTTCGGGCGGGACGATCCGGTCAGCGGCATCGATGCCGTCATCATGCTCGGGGAACTTGGAACGTTCCTCGACCGGTGAGGTCGTTTCCGCTCTGTCATGGGTGGCATAACTTTTCACCCGCTGACCGGGCCGCGGCAGAAGGCGCGATCATTCAACCAACGCCCAGTCGAACCGGTCTCATGCCTGTTCTGCCTGTCCAAGAAGGCTTCCGAAACCTGACACTCGGGAAACATACCGGCTTTTCACCACTTTGTAGTTCCGCGTTTTCTTCGTATATTTAGTACCCGTGTGCCAGCTGCTGGTTCAGGAGGTACTGATGGAAACCATGAAAATCATTTCGGTAAAGAGAGGCTCGCAGGCTGAAGAGAAGGGCCTGAAGGCCGGCGACCGGGTGGTCGAAGTCAATGGCGGTCCGGCGCGTGATTACATCGATCTGATGTTCTATGGTTCCGAGGAGCGGGTTTCTTTCAGGATTCACCGCGGCCTGCACGAGTTAGTCGTCTACCTGGACGGTGAGGAAGATTTTGGTATCGAGTTTGAACCGTTTAAGATGAAAACCTGCCATAATCGCTGTATCTTCTGCTTCATCGACCAGAATCCGCCGGGGATGAGAAAGGACATCTACTGTAAAGACGAGGACTACCGGATGTCGTTTCTCTACGGATCGTATATATCGCTTACCGGATTGCATGAGGAGGAGTTCCAGCGGATCGTTTCGCAGCGTCTCAGTCCCCTGTATGTTTCCGTCCACGCGACCGATCCGGCGGCACGGTTGAAACTGCTCGGTATCAAGAAGAATGACCGGCTCATGGGGAACATCGAACGGCTGGTGCGTGCCGGAATAGCGCTGCACTGTCAGGTAGTTGTCTGCCCGGGAATCAACGATGGCGAAATTCTCACGAGGACACTCACCGACCTGCGCAGCTGGCACCCCGGTATTCTCTCTGTCGCGGTCGTTCCGGTCGGCCTCACGAACCACCGTGAAGGGCTCTTTCCCCTCGAACCGGTTCGGCAGGGTGATGCGCGCTCCATTATCAAGATCGCCGATACTCTTAACACGGCGTACCGTGCGGAATCAGGTGACGGATTCGTCTACTGTGCCGATGAGCTGTATATCCGGGCTGGCCTCGCCATACCCGGAGCGGACTATTACGACGACTTTCCGCAGTTCGAGAACGGTGTGGGAATGGTCAGGGATTTCCTGGACAGCATCGCTGATATCGAGCATGAACTGGGGGACGGCGCGGGGCATGCGGATCAGTATGTTCTGGTGACCGGCGAATCGATGTATCCTTATATTGCCGATCTGGCAGAGAGACTATCGACTCTTCCCGGTATGCGCGCGCGGGCAGTGAAGGTCACCAACCGGTTTTACGGTGATTCGGTCACCGTTTCCGGTCTTCTCACCGGAGAGGATATTCAGTCTGTGCTCGAGGGGGTGGCATCCCATGAAACGGTAGTGCTGCCGCCAAACTGCCTGAACGATTCGGGTGTATTTCTGGATGATCTCACCCCTGCTGATATTTCGGATGCGCTTGGTGTGACCGTGATGATGGGGAACTATGACCCGGTAAAGGTGTTTTCGTGACCCCGCCCTGATGCTGCAGGCGGTTGGCGTGATACCTAGGGAAAGAACCATGAAGAGCTTTACCGGAACAAGAGCGGGTATGATGGCCCTGCTGACGGTGCTGGTTCTGACTGATTCGTGCGGCAGGGACGAAAAAAGCCCGACCTCTCCCACCGGGTACCGTGCTATTGTCACCATGATTCCCATCCCGGCCGGGAGTTTCCTGATGGGGTCGAACGACTGGCAGGACGATGAGAAACCCGTGCACGAGGTTATCCTCGATGCCTTTGCGATGAGTGAAACCGAGATTTCACTGGGACAATACCGTGATGTAACCGGTATCAATCTCACCGCTACTGCCCAGGGCGATTCGGCACCGGTTGTCAACGTGAGCTGGTACGAGGCGGCGCAGTTTTGCAACCTGTTGAGCGGCATGGCCGGTTTGGAACGCTGCTACGATGAGGAAAGCTGGGAGTGCGGTTTCATCCGGAGCGGATTCAGGCTTCCGACCGAGGCAGAATGGGAATACGCCTGCCGTGCGGGAACGACGACCATGTTTTGTTCGGGAGATTCCGAGCGCGGTCTGGAGGAAACAGCCTGGTTTGTTAACAATATCAGCAACGCGACCGCACCGCACCCTGTTGGCTTGAAGGAGCCGAACGCCTGGGGGCTGTACGATATGCACGGGAACGTGTACGAATGGGTCAGCAACTGG
>CAYWBT010000305.1:0-2740 GCA_964456585.1 uncultured bacterium | reverse complement strand
AAGCCACGGAAACCCTCAAGCTCCTCCGCGGCGAGAAATAAGACGAGAAGGTGTGATCAGGCGGTGCTTGAAATAGGTGATACTAAATTGCCAATCCCCTCAACTACGTACTATAGAGTGCTTTCAATCCCGTCTTATCGATACCCCGCCGTTCAAAATGTGAGATACACATATAGGCACTTTAGAATTACTGTGCTTAATTACCCAAATGTATCTTGAAGTGTTCGTATAGCTTATCCTTTTTCATGGTTGATTTTTTTAAGTAACATATATTTACAAATCCTACACTATCAGATTATTGCTATGTTAAATAACTTGATTTTTTTGCGTATCATATTAAAAAAAGGTTCAATCACATAATATTTCAAGTTTAGTTTTATTATTCATTTTTTAATAAAAATCCGGCATGGCGAGAATTCAGTACGTTACGGATAATATCAACGTAAGCTTCCGCCATGCCGGTTTTATATTGTATCAGGTATGGTATGCTGTTTGGGACACCTCTTATTGAACGCCGCCCCTACCGGTTGAACATGCCCTGGAGAAGCCCGCTCTGCTGCTCGGTGAGGATGTCACCCATCTGCTGGAAAGCACCCCGCTCGTTCGGGAGGGCTTTCAGCTTGGTAAGCTGGTCCGGGGTCAGCGGGCAGCCTGCATTCTCGAAGAGCACCGCGAAGAACAGGAACCGGGGGCGTTCCGGTCCGCCGCCTCTGCCCGGACTGCTGCCGAAGGCTTCCTTGAGAGCGGCGGTCTGCTTTTCGTCGAACACCTCATTCAGCGTGCGGAATGCGCCGCGGTCGCCGCCGGGTTTGAAGGCTTTCAGCTTCGTCTCCTGGTCTTTCGAGAGCGGGCACTTCGCATCCTGGAGAATACCGCTGATGGTAACCGAATCCCGCTTCTGAACCTTCTTCGCGCCTGCACATGACGTGACAACCAGAGAGAGCGCGACGAGGACAATGGTTAGCTGCGCGAGTTTCATGTTTTCCCCCACTTTTAGTGTTGTTTGCGCATCCATTCACCAGTGGCTGACAGGTGATATGGTTGAATTGAATACCGGGTTTCGTACGTTCAGGGTGCCTCGAACGGCGCGTTTAGTCGAGCAGCCGTTTTTCGCCGGTCAGTGATTGAATTTCGGCGATATTCTGCGACACCTCCATGCAGCCGAGGTAGTCGCCTTCTGTATCCCGCAGGGCGTAGTACTCGATGAGGATCTTTTGTTTCTCGCCGGCGGGGCCGACTGCCAGATCGATCCAGAAGCGGGCCTTGTCTCTCGTCCCCTCTTTCATTTCGAGCAGAATCTCTTCAACCTTATCGAGGCTCTGCTTTGGGTGGCATGCACGCACGTTCCTGCCGACAATGCCTGCGGGTCGCTTGAACAGTCTTGTTTCGGGTTTATTCCATGCCAGCACCGTGTCGTCTGCATCGACGATTGAGAACTCAACCGGCAGCGTTTCGAGAACGGCGTCCACTACCTGTTCTGACAGTTTGCCAATCATGGGTGTCTCCTCGGGTAATAAGGCTTTTCCTTAAAAAAGTGTTCTTATCGTGTTTGGCGTAATCCCGGAAAATCCGGTACTCCGTTGGAGAATAATACTATGACGAACTACTGTCCGTGTGGTACCGGTTGCGCGCATGAATCGTTCCGGGATAATCCTGAAACCTTCCGTGGAAGAGCACACGGATTGTATTGTAATAGTACGATAAGAATAATGCGGGTGCAATAGTTTTTTAATGAGAGCACCGGAGGGAAATAAGGCAGAGAAAGACCGGTGCTTTACCGGGGAGAAAAAACGTGTGGTGTGGGGTATTCTTCGATAGAAAGGCCAGGTGGCCCGAGCGCGCCGGCGCTTTACTCTTCGCCAGCACTCATCTGTTCCGCATCGACGATCTTCCCTTCGCGGATGGTGTACGGCACATGGAAGACGTAGGAAACATCACCGCCGCGGGTCACGAAGTACAATCCATCGGTATCCCTGCCCTCGATCACCGGGAAGACGGAACTCACCCGCAGCCCGGGGAGTTGGACGAGGATCACGCGAAACAATCCCCTGCCATCCGGGCCGATTACGCCGCACCTCGCCGAGTAACCCGGGGTGTTGACATATGACAGTCCGAACTTGTCTGCGGCGATGCCGTACGTGTAACTGCGGCCATCGGAGGCACGGTCGCCGATAGTGTCGCCGGGACCGTTCACCCATAAAATATCGCCGTAGTGCGCCAGCATGAGGACATCGTCGTTATCAGGGTGTGCGCAGTAGATGCCGCGTTCATTGACCGCGACCGTTGGTGGGAGAGCGGCGGTACCGAAGTACCCGCCCAGGTTAATGGTGGACAGCCTCTCCCCGGACGCACCGTCAATCATGAGCAGCGCCGGGCTGTGCCCCTCTCCGCCGCCGATACCGACATAGACGACGCCATTGAAGAAGACCGGGCTTCCGATCTGCCGTCCCCGAACATCGGTCAAGCGGACGTAACCATCCCTGCCGAAGGCACGGTCGGGAATCACCTGGCTTTTCCTCACATACACGCACGCGATCCCGGCCGGCGTGCCGAGAAACACCCGGTCATCGGCATCGCGGCAAAATCCGGTCATCGTGAGCCCCCCGAGTACCTCGTCGAATGATTGGATGACTTCCGCTCGCGGCGCTCCCATCATTACACCGATGCGGTACGACACGAGGGACGATTCGTCGTGGGTAACCGCCCGCAGTCCAGTCAGGGTGCGTTCAACCAGCAGGGT
>CAYWBT010000304.1:0-2747 GCA_964456585.1 uncultured bacterium | reverse complement strand
TCAATATCTGGTCGCTCTACGGCCCGGGATGGGTTGAATCGGCGGTGCTCGGATACGATATGACGAAAGAGAGCGGCCTCTATACCGAGGAAGACATCCGTGAATTGAAGGAGACGCTCGCCTGGTCTGTGCTCCACTATCTCAACGAGGGGAAAGATCACCTCGGTAAGGGTTTCCTCTACCAGACCGACTACATTCCCGAGGATATGGAGGACTGGGTTACCGCCAACATGAATGTCCACCGCTTCGTGGCGGTCGGACTCTACGCGCTCGCCTTTCCCGGGGAACCCCGGGCGCAGGAACTTCTCCGGTACACGGTCGATTACTTCGAGCGAGTCCTGAGCCTCGGTGCCCGTCCAGGCGGTGCATGGTCGGAAAATCCCCGGTACATGAACGGGGTGCTCAAGCGGCTTTTCCTGCTCGCTGCAGGGTTGAAAAACGCCGGTGTCCATGATTTCTTCCAGGACGAACGATTCAAGGGCATGCTCGGCTTTTTCGCTGAAAGCATCCCCGTGCCCGGCATGAAGGGCCCAAACCGGCCGACCATGCTCGGTGCGGGCGACACCGACTGGTACGAGAACGGCACGACCATCCTGAGTTGGGCTGCGCCGCGATATTTAGAGAAAGAGCCTGAAAAAGCGGGACAGTGGACATGGTGCTGGAAGAACGCAGGTTCACCGCTTGCTGTCGAAAGCCTGCTGTTTGTCGATCCGGACATCGCGCCAGAACAACCCGTCTATACGAGCTACCTGCCGGGCATGGGGTATGTTGTACTCCGTGACCGCTTCGCCGAGCCGGATGAGACGTTATTCTTCGCCACCTTCGGGCCGGAACTGGGCACCTCGAACCGGGCCATGCACCATCATCCGAACCACGGCGATTTTTCCCTCATCTGGCGCGGCTACCCGCTCATGCTCACCAGAGGATGCAGCTCGTACATGTGGTCGCGGCGGATGCGTGACCAGGCCGACTTTTCACACAGCGTCGTCACCTTCGACGGTGCCGGCGAAACGCTCGCCATCCCGGAAAAGAAGTACGGCACCGCGGCAGTCGAGGTGAACGAGAACTTCGACGAGCGTCTCGTACGCGACTACTATCCCGACGGTATAACCAATTTCGTGACCACCCCCGATCTCGAATACAGCGCCGGCGAGGTGCGCAACTGGGACATCGGCATTCCGGCGCCGTTCAACGTGCGCCACATCCTCCACCTGAAGCCGGACGTGTTTGTAATATGGGATCAGGTGCGTTCTCCGTATCCGCTCACCTGGAATCTTCACCTTCCCGCCGAGGTTGTCACGAGCACACGCAGTGAGCCGGTGATGACCACGCGCGAGGGCGTCTCGGTCGCCAATGTCGCACAAAACGGTAATCGCCTGCACCTCACCATGAAGGATGGGGTGCAACTCTCGATAGACTTCCTCCAGGACGAACCACTCGATTATACCCTCGACTGGCCACTCGAGAGTATCCGCGCAGAATGGCCCCTGGTGCTGAGCTGTCCCTGGGGAGAGGGCACCTTCATCTTCAATGCGCTCGACATAACCCGGCAGGTGCTCGCCGGAGTAAAGGGAGCCCGCAGAATTCTCGAAAACCTGCTCAGCTACCCCAAGCGTCCCCGGCTGATCGGCCTCATCGAGACAGATGGCCAGACAGCGTCCGCGCTTGAGCTGCTCGGTCTTCCCTACGAACTGCTCTCGTACGATGACCTCGCGGGAGACCTGGCACGGTTCGACATGATCATCGTGGGACACTTCGGCATGCTCGTGCGCGACCGTGACCTCATGGATTACCGTGAGAAGCTCTGGCGGTACGTTGAACAGGGCGGCGTGTGTTACTGGGCGTACCAGTTCGCCTGGGGCTGGAAACCGGGCGACACCTCGGGGCCGGGATACTTCCCCCGGGCGCTCATGGTCGGCGAAGGAACGTCCGTGCTCTGGGGCGAGGGTATCGAGCTCGACCGCCCGGTTACCTTCGCTGAAGATGATCCACTCTGGAATGGCCCAAACTCCATCACACCGGAAGACTGGCTCGACTGGCAGATCGGACCACCGGACACCCTGAAGCTGCTCCACTACCATGAGAAACCCAACACCGACCGGGCACGCAATATTCCGGTGTACTACTCCGACTACTGGAATGTGCATGCCTCCGCGCTCCGCACCTACAATATCCAGGTTCCCCGTACGAGGAAGCGGTTTGGCCCCTACCGCTGGATTAAAGTACACCACAAGGCATCCGATGATTTCTTCACCATCCTGCGTCCCTGGAAAGAGGGTGCCACAGGGAACGTGCCGCTCGCTGAAATCGTACGGGGAACGGAAAACGAGGCGGTCATTCGCCAGGGTGACACCTGCTGGCACATCCTCCTCGGCACCCATCCCGGTCTGACCGGCAACATCGCTGTGCTCCGTTACGAACAGTCATCCCCCATCACCGATGAAGACGGGGAAAACGCCCGTCGTTTCGGCCCTCCTCCCGCCCAGATGTTCCTTGCTGACGCCCTCGATGCGGAGATCGGAGGACGTTATTTCACGTTCGAGCACCCGACGACGTTCTTTTTCCGGGAAGACGACGCAACGGGCAGGATTTCTCTGCTTGAAAACGGCACAATCACCCTGCCCTGGAAACTGAAAAAGGCGGCGATTTCAGGACGGAAGCTCAATGTGCAGGATAGCGGCGAGGGCAGTACGATCACACTGCCGGGGGGCGAGTATGCGTTTGTGCTCCGGGATGATAATCTTGCG
>CAYWBT010000303.1:2157-2779 GCA_964456585.1 uncultured bacterium | reverse complement strand
CGTTCCTCAATGGGAAGCAAAACATCGATTCGGATACCACCTCTGGGATCACGCCGATCACACCAATACGTTCAGGGAGCGTCTTTCGAATCTTCGCGGCGGTGATCCGGCGGCCTATCAGGCCGGGAACCTGTTACCGCTATCTATACCGAAGAAGCGAGTAAACATTCGCCTTTCCCAGCGTGGCAGAACGGTTCAGCAAAGCATAGTTCTGAAGTCCTGCTGTAGCGGATACAAGAATATGTCTTTCTTCGGCAGTTTCGCGTCGTTAAATCTGTCTTTCTTCCCGCGACCTTTCGTTGTTCCGACCAGTTTCCAGTTCGCCGCTTTATAACAGGTTCCTGAAAAGCGATTTTTCTCGACGAAGGTTTCCACGAGAACCGGTTTGTATTTGTAGCGCTCCTGCCAATCCTCTGAGATCCGACGGGTAACCATGGATAGGATTTTTGAAGCGAGGTTCTTCGAGTCTACCCATGGAAGGAGTAAAAACCGGGCGTTGTTCACTATCAGATGAAGGTTTTCCTTTCGTTTTTCATCCGACCACCCGATGTAGTAATCCCGCGGCGCAATCCGCCACGCCGAGGCGCCGAAGCCGATGAGTGCAAGCAGATCCTTTTGGGAA
>CAYWBT010000303.1:638-2147 GCA_964456585.1 uncultured bacterium | reverse complement strand
ACCAAATACTTCATCTGGGCCCCGGGAAGCTTCGAGAATCCAAGATAGTGATACCGGTCGATGTATTCATTCCACAACGATTGATCCTCGCTTGTTGCTGCAATCTCGATATGCAAGTCGGCAAGCTTTCCGGCCGGTAGCCGTATCGGTGCTCCCATTGCCGTGCGTTTGGTGTGCTCTATCGGTTTGATCGCCGGACCCGCTCGTCGTGGCGGTGGAAGCAAGATCAATTGATCGGCTTCCATTTTCACCAGAACCTGGCTCATGCTCTGTACTTTCACCGTTCCGTCGAGCTTATACCACTGAAGCTGTTCACAGGCACTGCGAGCGATGGCGGTGCGACTACGATGGGTATCCTCGTCGACGATCGATCGAATACACTCAACTTCAGCTTCGCTGAATACTCGACCGCAATACTTCCAACTCTTTTCTCGTTGCTCCTTGATCTGCCAGGGAAGATGGGCGGTTATATCGGCAGGTGCGTTCCCACCGGCAAGCGCGCACGCCCTGAAATAATCACTGAGCCATTCAAGCTGATTGATATGCCACAATTCGAGCGTCTCGAAGATACTGAACATCATCGCGGTAAACCGTGCGCTCCATTCAGCACCCGAGCCGTAGTAGTTCTTCCTGCCTACCGCCGGGGTTCTCAGGATGCGCTCGGATCCGTTATTGTCCATGGGGATGTTCGGATGATCGACAAATACCGTCAGTCCTTCCCAATGGGTTGAAAGGCTCTTTAAGACACTCATCTGAGCATGATGCAGCCGTTTCTGCTTCAGCTCTTCGGTAAACGTGCGCTGGATTTCCGCTACCGCTTCGTGTACCTTGCGGTCTTCACGAGAAAACTCCGCAGTGCCGTGTCGATACTGTACGCGCAAGGTGTTGAGATGGAACAAAGCGTTGATCCGCTGTTCCCACTCCAGAGCCCATTCACGCACCGGTAGGTATTTCAACCCGACCTCACGAAAGTCCCTGCGGGTGTGCGCCCAGCAGAATGCGAGAATAATCCCGACATGGTTCTTGGCGTAGGATTTATATGCCGAATAGCGGTCTACCAACAAAATCCCATCGACCACATTGCCGAGATGTTCTTCGATTACCGCCGCCGAGCGCGTAGGGTCTATCACATGAACGACGCTTTCCTCGGATATGAATACCCACAAATACCACCGGAAGGTTGTTTTTGTTTTCGTCGTTACAAACACATTCCATCGTGTCTCATCGGCTTGCCACCACTTGGCTTGCAGACTACGCGCTTCGAGGGCGGCATACACCGGTTCAAACAGCGGCGCCAATCGTTTCAGCCCGCTGCCCACGCTGCCGGTAGGGATGTCCAATCCATGCAACGCCAAGTTCTTCAAAATACGCGCAACCGGTATTTGGAATCGGTATTTACGCAGCAGAATGTGGATCCACACCGATGCTCCATAGCGACTATGGGGGATGAGTTTGGCAGGACCGTTTGCGGTTATGATCCCTTTGTTCTCGGGACACCGGCATCCCGGC
>CAYWBT010000303.1:0-628 GCA_964456585.1 uncultured bacterium | reverse complement strand
TTTTCCGTCGTATCGTCCTTCGGTATCCGCTTACTTCCTGCGTTTCTAAAAGTTCTGAATCTTCGGTGTCGGGCATCTCGGTAAATGGTAGTCCACAGATTGAGCAATACTTTTCGGAGTCTCGAAGATCATACAGTTCCTCGTGCTCCGGCAAATGCCCCTGGTCGCGTGGCTTTGGCGCCGGACGATCGGGTTGCTGACCACGCTTGCGCTCTCTCGCTCCCGTGTTTTCTTTCTTCGCTTCAGGTTTGCTTTTTGACTGCTCGCTCTTTTTCTCATACAACTGCCGTGTCAGATATTTGATACGCGCTTTCTTGTCGATCAGTTCTTTCTGCAACGCCTGTTCTCGTTCCGTAGCTCGCTGGTGACAGTTTTTCCAGTATCCGATATCGGCTTTGAGAATGTTGTTTTCCGCAAGGAGATGCGTGTTTTCCTCTCGTAGCGCCGACACCAGGTTGCTTTCGGCTGAATGAGATTGCATGTGCAAAGCATATCAAAGATTTTTTGTTACGTCCAGCGCTATGGCAAAAGCGAATGTTTACAATGGATTTGACATAATTCTTCTTGGTATATACACTAAGGTCAACGAGGGTCAAGCGATAGTGATGGAGATATTTGAGACCGCCAG
>CAYWBT010000302.1:0-2807 GCA_964456585.1 uncultured bacterium | reverse complement strand
ACGATTACGAAGTGCCGGTCTACCAGGAGACCTTCGATTATCTCCTCCGGGTACGGAACACCCTGCATTTCACCACAGAGAAAAAGGCCGATCTCCTGGAATATCTCACCCTCCCCGAGATTGCGCGCAGCCTCCACTATTCGGGACACAAAACGCGTCCGACTGAACAATTCATGCGCGATTACTACCGACGGGCGGGACAGGTATTCCGCCTGACCAACCACATTATCGGCCGGTTCATGAAACGATACCTGCCTTCGAGAACCTACGAGCTGAAACCGGGACCGCCGGGTCTGGTCTACATCGGTGACAGGGTGGGATTCCTCTCCACGCGCGACGATGTCCTGCGCCGCAATCCCGTGTATCTCATCCGGATTTTCGCTGGTGCGGGCGCACGCGGCTTTGACCTTACCGGTTACGCGTCATCCCTGGTGGAGAAGACTATTACCGGATTCAAGGGATATCTCACCGATAACCGTGCGGTGTGCGAAGAGTTTCATAAAATGGTCGACATGAAGCAGGGTCTCGGGAAATCGTTGCGTCTCATGCATGAACACGGCGTTTTGGGAAAGCTTATTCCCGAATTCGATTCGATAAGCTGGCACTACCAGTACAATCACTACCATGCCTACACAACCGATGAGCACTCGGTTCGTGTGGTCGAGCACCTTCAGCGCATGGAGAGCGGCGCCTTTCCGAACATGCCGGAACTGACCGAAATCATGACCGATGTCACCGCGAAGGGAGCGCTGTACCTGGCAGGCCTCCTGCACGACATCGGCAAGGGAACAGGCGAGCGGAACCATGCCGTTATCGGGGAGCGCATGGCGGCAACCGCGCTCGATCGCCTCGGGTTCGACGAACGAACCGTCATGCTCGCACGGTTCCTCGTGAGGGAGCACCTGCTTATGACGCATATCTCTCAGCGGCGCGACATGGACGACGAAAACACGATACAAGACTTCGCCAGACAGGTGTGGAGTACCGGCAGGCTGCGCATGCTCACCCTGCTCACCTTCGCGGATCTCATGGCCGTTTCGGAGCATTCCCTGACCGAATGGAAAAAGACACTCCTGTTCAACCTCTACAGCAGGGGAATGAAGTACCTCGAAAAAGGATATGAAAAACTCTTTCAATCCTCGGGAGACCGCATTATCGAGAATGTCATGAAGTGCCACAACAGGTCGCTCACCCACGATATGGTTCGCAACCACCTGGCCCACATGCCGGAACAGTATATCCGGGTCACAAGCCCCGCAGGCATACGTCTCCACCTCCGGGGAATCGAACGGATGAAACTCCTCGGCGTCTGGTCGGTGTTCCGCCATGCAAAGGATACCACCCTGCTCACGGTCATCACGCGCGACTTTCCGAAAGCACTCGCCGAAATCAGCGAGACGATCACCGCATCGGACATCAGCATCCTCGGCGCACAAATTTTCACCCGTACCGACCGCATTATTATCGATACGTTCATGGTGGGCGATGAACACGGCGGCCCGCTTATCCCGCGCGAAAATCAGAAACGGTTCAAGGAAAACATCAGCAGGGTCATATCCGGCGAGGTCAAAGTCCACGATCTTGTTGAAACCCACCGTAATCGCTGGAAACGGCGCCGTACGAAGGTAATGTATGGCGAGCCGCGGGTGAGGATTCACAACGATGTTTCGGAACACTACACGGTTATCGACGTTTTCGCCACGGATTTTTCCGGCCTCCTCTACACAGTCGCAAGTGTCTTCGGGTCATTCAATATCGATATACATACCGCGAAGATCGGCACCGATGAGGATCAGGTCGCCGATGCCTTTTATGTGCAGAAAAACGGGGGCGGCAAGATAACGGACGAGGATTCCATTACGGCGCTCAAAAAAACGCTCGTGGAGAAGCTCGAAGAAGGGTATCGAAAACAAGACAAGTAGTATTCCCGGTGCGCGTCTCGCGGAAAGACTCGGGTGAACATCTCATGCTGAAGAATCACTACATGACGATGTCGGGCAGTCCCCATTCGCCCCGGAGCCGCCGGTAGTCTTTACGGGTGAGCTGAACGAGGCAGGGCTTTTTCGCCGGATCGAGCCATGCCAGGAGCTGGAGAATGTTCTCCTCGGCCATGGCGGTACATCCCGCGGTGGGAGATTCCCCGGTGTCCCAGATATGGAGAAAGATGCAGCTACCGGCGCCCGGCTTCGTATTCCTGACATTGTGACCGACGAAGATTGTGTACTTGTAGAGGTTGTCATCACGCAGCATTTTCTCGTGCGAGGGGAGGGTCTGCGAATCAGACCGAATTTCGTCTGCCCTCACGATGGTATTATATTGTTCCGACCACACGTCATCGATGCAGATCATGTCCGTGGTGACCGGCGTGTAGGGAAACCTGATCCGCACCTGCGAAGGCGGCGGATAACCGTAGGCATTGAGCAGCTCGAAAGCACCCGCGGGTGATGCGCCGTCACCCTCCTTTTTGACCGGCTCGTCGTGGAGGCGGTGGCGATCGCGGTGCAGGCCCCGCCCCCAGGCCATGCCGGCTCTGCCGAGTACCACCGGACAGGAGGCCTTGAAGCGCCATTTGTCGCCGTCCCGGTCATACATATGCAGGACCGCCGTCGGGGCGTTCTCCGTCTTCGAGACCACGAGGACGATCTGTTCATGCCCTTTCAGCGGATTATAGGGAGCGACGCTGAGGATGGTGTACCCGAGGTAGACGCCCCCGATGACAGCGACAAAAATGAGTACGGCGAGAAGTTTCTTTCTGACAGTCATGACCGGTGCTCTCTCTGGTTGAACCGAATGGCGGTGCCTGCTGG
>CAYWBT010000301.1:0-2842 GCA_964456585.1 uncultured bacterium | reverse complement strand
CATGCCGAGCAGGTTTGAACCCTGCGGTCTCGGGCAGCTCATCGCCATGCGGTATGGGACGTTGCCGGTCGTGCACGCGACAGGCGGCCTGGCGGACACCGTCCGTGATCTCGACAGCCAGCCGGAGGGGAATGGATTTTCCTTCCATCTCTATAATCCGAGAGAACTGGTGAAGACAGTGGGACGGGCTGTGGAAGTATTCCGTACCCCGGGAAAGAAGCGCTGGAACCGGGCGGTGGCTGCTGCGATGGCTGAGGACGTTTCATGGGAACGTTCGGCGGGAAAATATGTTGATCTCTATAGGGAAATGCTCAACAACCGGATGCTGTACCAATGAGCGATGTCATGAAAAAGCTGTGGATAGTTTCAGGAACGGTGATCGCGGGATTCGTCCTGCTCGTGACTCTGGGCTGCTCCGTGTTCGTAAACGACCGGGCGCTCGACCTGCAGGACGTCATCAGCATGTCCCAGCTGGATGTCGGGACAGAGGTGATCATCAGGCATATTGAGGTGACTCATTCCAAGTTCAAGCTGAGACTCGAGGATGTCATCCGGCTGAAACAGGAAGGTGTCGATGACCGGGTGATATTATGCATGCTCGAGACAGAGGTGATCCCCGAAAAGTTCGGTTACGAAGACCATCCGGCTCCTTACGAGATAGGGTATCAATATTACGGGATCTACTTCCCGGTTTACTCTTCCTGCGAGTTGTCCGGACAGTATGAGCCGGAAGCGCCGTACCTCCGCCGGTACCAATCCATGAGCCTCCGCGATCGCGGGCTGGTCGGAAGATTTTATCGGGAATACCCGCTTTCCTCTTCCCAGAGCACCGGTGATTCCTCTTCGGGGAATCAAACGACCGGAAACAAAAGGCGGGAGCCTGCCGAACGTAATGAATAGTAAGATGTCCCTGTCACGGTACCCTCAATGCCATGATTAGAATCCCGGGTGAAATCACGTTATCCGGATCACAACCTCTTTGAACGGCACGTTTTTTATGATCGAAGTACACAATGTCACCTTCGCCTATCCCGAACAAGCACCTCTCCTAAAAAATGTTTCCCTGTCCATCGCCGAAAATGAATATATAGCGCTCACCGGCCCCAACGGATCGGGCAAAACCACCCTTGCACTGCTCCTGAAGGGGCTCATCGCCCCAAATAAAGGCACGATTACCGTTAACGGAATCCAGGCCCGCGACGAGGCGTCACAGTTCGAGGTGATGAAGCGGGTCGGTATTGTGTTTCAGAATCCTGATAATACGATAGTCACAACAACCGTGGAATCGGAACTCGCCTTCGGGCTGGAAAATCTCGGGGTTCCGCAGGATGAAATGAAACGGCGGGTTGATACGGCGCTCCGGCGGTTTGATCTTGAGCAGTACCGTCACACTAATCCCACCAGTCTCTCCGGCGGCGAAAAGCAGCGCCTCGCGCTTGCCTCGGTCATGATCATGAAACCGTCGTACCTGATTCTCGACGAACCCACGGCATTTCTTGATCCGCAGGCACGTATGGCGCTCCTCGATTCGATACGGGCAGAGGTCGATGACGGTGCTGCTGTCCTCCACATAACTCAGTTTTCTGACGAGGCTGAACACGCCGATCGGATTATTGAACTGGATGCATCGGGGATAATTCTCGACGGAAAACCTGAAGAGGTCCTACTCCGGGCACGGGAATTGAGGTCATGGAGGCGCGGAAATCCGCTACCGGGAAACGGGTGCATCGATGGGGATGTTGCTCCGGCTATCCGGATGGTCGATCGGGACCATTCCGAGAACCTGTCGCTCCCCCCACTCATCGCCCTCGAAAATGTCTGCTACCGATACGACCGGGGAACGCCGTTCGAGAAAAGTGCGCTTGAAGCGATAAACCTCACGTTTCACCCCGGCTCCTCGGCCGCGTTTTTCGGGCAGTCGGGTTCGGGGAAAACGACCCTGCTCGAGATTATCGCAGGCCTCACCGTTCCGTCGGCGGGAAAAGTGCTCGTGGACAACGATCCGTTGCGGGCGATGGCCTTTCAGACACCCGAAGATCAACTGTTCGGCGAAACGGTTACTGCACATGTCCGTTTCGGCCCGCACAACTGCGGCGTATCCGGACACCGTTTGGACGACAGGGTGGCAGAGGCGCTCCACCGGGTCGGCCTCGATCCGATAAAGTACGGCGGGCGCGATACGTCCACTCTCTCCGGCGGTGAAAAACGGCGGGTAGCGTTGGCCGGTGTACTCGCGATGAATCCCGATGTGCTCGTGCTTGACGAACCGACAGCAGGGCTCGACCGGAGTGGCATGGAAGTTGTCATCGGCATATTATCAGCTTTCCGGAAACACGGCGGGGTGCTCATTTTCTCGACGCATGACCTCGAAGTTGCCCACTGCCTGGGGACAGACGGTATTGTTTTGAAGCAGGGTCGTGTCGAGACATGCGGCCCACTCGACCGGGTACTCGAAACCTCACCCTGGATTCGTTCATTTTGTACTGCCTGACCGTGTGTGTCATAACAAGCTATAAAAATAAAAAAAGGTTCAAGATAACTTAATGAATAAACAATATTAGTTAAGTTATCTTGAACCAAAATCAAACACTGGTCGCTTCGCAGCCTGCTCGTAAAGCTAATCAAGATCGGAGCGAAGGTCTCGTCGACCAGACGGAAAGGTTGTCAGGCACAGCAGATACATCACGTTTCAGATGGCAGAGGTGATGATAGACAAAAGGTTGTTTGCCGAGATATTGTCTCGGATTGAACGATTGCGATGCTATTCTGTTTAACTACTCTGCTGCTTGAATTGATTCAATGGATACGTGTCTCTAAAACGGAGTATTTCACTGTTTAACAA
>CAYWBT010000300.1:0-2897 GCA_964456585.1 uncultured bacterium | reverse complement strand
GAATTCACCACGTTAACCGGTTTACCCGCGAGGAATGCCCGTACGTTTCCAACCACGGTATCCATCAAGCGACGGCGCGCGGCCAAGGTCGCCCAGGCGATGTGTGGCGTGATGACGCAGTTTTTGACACTGAGGAGTGGATTATCGGCGTGGGGAGGTTCCACGGTGAGGACATCGAGTGCGGCGCCGGCAATTTTTCGGGTAATGAGCGCTTCGGCGAGATCATCTTCATTCACAAGTGGTCCGCGGCCGGTATTGATGAGAAACGCCGTCTTCTTCATGAGACGCAGCCGGTTACCGTTGACCATCTTCTCGGTTTCCGGTGTCAGCGGGCAGTGGAGGCTGACCACGTCGCTCGTTCTGAAGAGTTCGTCCAGGTCCACGAACGATACGTCCGTTTCATCCGCCACAGCCGGTTGTATGTCGTACACCTGCACCCGCATGCCGAAGGCGCGGGCGATACGTGCGACAGTCCTGCCGATCCTGCCAAATCCCACAATCCCGATACAGTTGCCTTCGAGTTCTCTTAGTGGACGATCCCAGTAGCAGAAATCGGGATTCTCCGACCACCGTCCCCCAAAAACGGTCCCCGAATGATATCCCACGTGATTGGTCAATTCCAATAGGAGTGCGAAAACCATCTGTGCTACCGAAGACGTGCCATACTCCGGCACGTTGGTTATGGGAATATGTCGTTCATCTGCAGCCACGTTGTCGACGACATTATACCCGGTCGCCATAACACCTATGTATTTCATCGCGGGGAGCGCCGCGATACTCGTGCGATCGAGAACGGTCTTATTGGTCAGGACTATCTCGGCTTCACGGGCGCGGTCGAGCAGTTCATCCGGTGCGGTTCGGTCGTATATATCGCAAGGCCCGATCGTTTTCAGTTCGTCCCAGCTTATATCGCCGGGATTCAGGGTATATCCATCGAGCACAACGATTTTCGGAGGTCTTTCCATATATTCCTTCTTCAAGGATGGGGCAGCATCGGCACGGTTATCATCACTGCCCCGTTTTCTTAATGACACGCGTCCATTTCATTATCCCGCCGCGCCTTCGTCCGTCACCGGTCACGATCATGAGTTCGACCGGGGTGGAGAGCGCCAGGGTGACCCGGACCGGTTTCTGCCTGCCCGGCATCTTAAAATCGCCGGCGAATCCGCCCCCGCTCAGCGGACTGATGTCGGTGATGATTGCTGTGCCGGGAGTCATCCCTTCACCGAGAAATCCCGGGGAAGACTTGATAATCGCGGCAATACCGTGATCCGGCGTTTGGTGAATTGATATGATAACTTCCCGCTCGGTGCGCCAGTATCCCATGAGGGGGCGGTACCGCTCAATCTCCCATGTCGCGGTGCACGACATGCAGAGTATCGCGCCCACTGTGATCACCGAGATGAGCAGCGCGGCAGGTAGTAATTCAGACGGTAGACGATTCATAGCACTCATTAAAGATTTTAAGGGCGTCGCTGAGGGGGTATTTTTAGTACATAAACAACAGTGTTTATCAGCAAGCGAACAGTGTATGGTTGATTCCGGTCAACCCCCAATCGAGATGAACAGGACGAGCACACCGATAATACCAAATACCGCGGCAATCGATGCAACAAATCCGATTATATCGACTCTGTCCCATCGATCGAACTCCCAGTTCGATCCGGGGAAGATCTTATGATGGTCAAACCGGTGCTGGTCGGCGTACGATTTCTCCAACTCTCTTGTGTCGGCGGCCCGGTCGAGCAGCACCACGGTTTTCATCTTGACGAAAAAGCGGTCGAGCATGCTCTTGTCGTCCGGCTTGGTTACGAGTGACACGATGACGAGCACCAGAAACGGGATGATGATCCTGATCAGTATCCGCAAGGTTTGATTCAGAGCATGAGAGTTCTTCGACAGGTCGAATCCGAGCATGTCGATGACAAGGAGTTCCGGATTCAGGGTGCCAATTCCCACAAGCGAGCCGTTTTTATCAGGTCGTATTCCCCGTGTCCAGAATATGGCTCGCTGCTCCAGCACGAACGTTTTTTTGAACACCTGTCCGACCTCGAGCGATTGGGGACGTGCTCCCTGGGTTTTATCGGCCGCATTGAAACTGTCCCATACAGCGATTTCACGCTCGCGTTCGGCCACATCCATCTCGCGAACCGTGTAACTCCGGACCATGGGTTGCGGATTGGTCATCTTGAGGAAGGCGGGATTGGTCCGCATGCCGGGCATGACAGCAGGAAGAACCATCGGTATCAGGAAAAACACGGTCACCATGGTGATAATCGAACTCCATGCCCCAATCCTGTTCGCGCGGCGCCACTTCATGCCGAGCCAGAACGAGGCTGCGAGGATGACATTGAATTCCCAGATGAATTTCAGTAGCTGGAGGATTGTATCGAAGCGGGTGGCGATCAGTGCGCCACCGATGACAACCAGGGCACCCAAAAGCCGGCCGACCCAGATATAATGTTCCTCGCTCTTTCCCGATACGAGGGGTTTGTAAAGGTTTTGGGTGAGCAGGCTCGACGAGGTGAGCATGAGACAGTCCGCGGTGGACATAAGCGCCGCAGTGAGGCAGGCGATCATCAGTCCGACGAGACCGAGTTTCAAGGGACCGAGTAGGTCGAGTGTCGCATATCCCCAGACCATGTCGGGATCGTGCACCGAATCGTGGTACAGGACGATTGCCGCGAGGGCGAGAATTCCCCAGAATACCGTACAGAAACGTTTCATAAAAAGTCCCGAGACAAATCCGAACCGCGCCGTGTATTCGTCCTTTGCCGAGCCGATGGCGACGAGTGCGTTCGGCTGTACCGGCGTGTTGAGGGAACTCATAATCCCGATGGTGACAATGTAGTACCAGGTAAAATCCATGGCGGCCGGTGATCCGAGAATCTCGAAAT
>CAYWBT010000299.1:0-2931 GCA_964456585.1 uncultured bacterium | reverse complement strand
TCCATCGACTGGACGGTTATGAGGAGCGATTTCACCGGGACCGACAACGTGGTTGTGGCGTGCAAGTCGGGTAAAAACGACGATCCTCATCACGGCCATCTTGATATCGGTCATATTATCCTCTATTGGCGGGGACAGTCCTTTATCCGCGACCTAGGCAATTCGGGCTATGATGAAAAGGCGTTCGACGCGACCCGATGGGACATGCCGAAGGCGGCAAGCCGCGGCCACAACGTGGTCTTTGTCAACGACGAGGAACAAATCCCCGGGAAACGGTTCAACGAGCCGGTCGATGAGACAATTGGCGGCAAAGTTCTGGAATTCAGGACGGGCAATGACCGCGATTACACCCGCATGGATTCTTCAAACGCCTATCCGCGGAAAGAACTGAAAAGGTGGCGTCGCCATGTGGTGCTCCACAAGCCGGATGTGACCCTCATGCTCGACGAAATCGAGGCTCAGCGCGATCATCCCGAAATAGCCGTGCGGTTTCACTCGGAATGCGAACAGCGGATCATGAATGGCTGGACGATGCTCGATGGCGCCAGGGGCGATATGGCGCTCATTCCGGTCTGCGCAGAGGATATTGCCATCGAACCTGGCCGTCACGCCCAGCTTCAGATAATGGAAAACGCCCGGTTCGAATGGCTGCCCTATGTGGACACGGTCATCCGTCCGAAAGGAAGGAAAACGGTTGTTGCTCATCTCATTTTGCCCGTCAAGGACGGTCGGGAAGCCGAGAGGATTGGAGCATCGGTTAAAACTGTATGGGATCGGAACGGCGGTGTGTCTATCACGTTCGAGAAGGACGGGAAGAGCGTGTTGTTCGAATTCACAAACACGGCGGGGGAATTGGTACTGAAACGGGAATAAGGTGAGCATATCGGAATAGCATTTTTCACCGGATTGGAGTAGTGGGACAGCCGGGTGAAGGGAAGGATAACTCATGGAGAAAACCGAGATTTCACGGCGGCGGTTTATAGAGACCACGGGCATGAGTGCGGCAGTTCTGGGAAGAAAGGCCAAAGAGGTACACGCTGCAGAGAAAGATTCTCAGAATCCGGGTATGAAACTCTGGTATAGACGGCCGGCGGGGGCGTGGGTCGAGGCGTTGCCTATTGGGAACGGCAGACTCGGCGCAATGGTGTTCGGCACGGTTCCCGAGGAGCGTCTGCAACTCAACGAGGATACTATTTGGGCCGGTTCGCCCGGCAGGTGGAATAATCCCCGGGCAAAGGATATCCTGCCGATGGTGCGACGTCTCATCGACGAAGAACGATACCAGGAGGCGGACGAAGTATCCAAACAGATGCAGGGACCGTTCACCCAGCCCTACCAGCCCCTTGGAAATCTGTTCATTGCATTCGATGGTCATGAGAATCCGCAGCGTTATGACCGTGAACTCGATCTCGAACGAGCCGTTACAACTGTCAGGTATGAAGTCGGTGGCACCGAATTCACCCGTGAAGTTTTCTCCAGTTTTCCCGACCAGGTGATCGTTGCACGGATTACTTCAAACCATCACGGGAAGATATCTTGCGCGATACGCATGGACAGCCCGCTCCACCACGACATCGAAGTCCCGGAGAAAGACCGTCTCGTCCTTCGGGGACAGTGCCCGAAGGAGATTATTGGATTCAACTGGCAGTCTGCTTATGTCTACGATGAAGATGACAGCGACGATTGCATGCGTTTCGAGGCCCAAGTGCTTGTGCAGGCGGAGGGGGGATCAGTTGCCGCGGAAGATGGCCGGATACGGATCGAAGGGGCCAATGCGCTGACAGTTTTGGTGTCTGCTGATTCAAGCTTCAACGGCTTCGATAAAAATCCGGGACGCGAGGGTAAAGATCCGTCCCATGAGGCGCTTCTTAACCTGAAAAAGGCTGCCGCAAAACCATACGATGTTCTCCTTACGTCCCACGTGGAAGACCACCGTGCGCTTTTCAGCCGGGTCACGCTCGATCTCGGATCAACACCCGGATCGCTCCGGCCGACGGACGAACGAATCGCAGATTTTCATGAAATCGACGATCCCCACCTGGTAACGTTACTTTTCCAGTACGGCCGATATCTGATGATCGCCTCGTCGCGACCGGGAACCCAGCCCGCAAACCTTCAGGGTATTTGGAACGAATCGGTGAGTCCGCCCTGGTGGAGCAACTACACGGTCAACATCAATACCGAGATGAACTATTGGCTCACCGAATCATGCAACCTGCCGGAGTGTAACAGTCCCCTGTTCGACTTCATCGACGGTCTCGCGGTGAACGGTAAAGAGACCGCCCGGATCAATTACGGACTGGATGGATGGGTGTGCCACCACCAAGTTGATATCTGGAGGAAAACCGCGCCGGTTGGCACCTATTTCGGCGCACCCTGCTATGCCATGTGGCCCCTCGGCGGGGCATGGCTGAGCCGTCACCTCTGGGAGCATTACCTGTTCGGGGGAGACAAACGGTTTCTTCGCGAGCGGGCATGGCCGGTCATGAAAGGAGCGGCGGAATTCTGTCTGGGCTGGCTCGTCGAGGGAGAAGACGGCATGCTCATCACCTCGCCATCGACCTCGCCTGAAAACACCTTTACCCTGCCGGACGGTCGGAAGGCTCAGGTAAGTGCCGCCTCGACCATGGACATGTCGATCATATGGGATTTGTTCACCAACTGTATCGAGGCCTCGACCATCCTCGGCGGCGACAAGGACTTCAGTTCACAGCTCGCGGATGCCCGGAAGAAATTGTACCCACCTAAAATCGGCAGGCACGGCCAGCTCTGCGAATGGTACCGCGACTGGGACGATCCCGAAGACCATCACCGTCATGTGTCCCACCTGTTCGGCCTTCATCCGGGATGTCAATTCACTCCTGAAAAAACACCCGGGTTGTGTGAAGCGGCGAGAAAAACGCTCGGATTCAGGGGCGATGGCGGTACGGG
>CAYWBT010000298.1:0-2947 GCA_964456585.1 uncultured bacterium | reverse complement strand
GGCGGGTGCTTGTGATGGACGTTTTGAATGCATCTCATTTCTCCTTTATCAGTCTCATCGCCTTTCCATACAACCACCTGGGGACAGTTGAAGTGTGACCACGGTGCTTGTATTCCGGCGGAGGTTACTCGGGTTTCTGCATCAAAAGGGCGTGTTCTTTCATTCTATTATCACCCGCTCATGACAGGTCATCAGGTCTCGGATGGTTTCTTCGGGCAGTTCGGAACCGGCCTCCGCGACCCACATATAGGTAATGAGCTCTGGAGGACCAGCCTCATGAACCATCCTGGAAACCATACTGTCCAGTTCGTCCCGGTTCTTTCCCACGAGCGATATGGCCTTTATTTCCAGGGATATTTTCGTGTCGGGATAGGCTGTTCTCGTTGCGCGCAGGTCGGTGCCTCCGCCGATATCGAGGAGGTCGGGTTTCAACGGCTTATAGACGTCCGCGTAGGGGTGAAAGATGCCGCAATGATGCAGGAAAAAGCTGCGAAACTGCTGTCGCATCCAGTGGTCCACCGGAAAGACAACCTCGCGATACGTTTCCGGGGATATCATACAAACAGGGCAGTTGCCGATACCGCCCGATTCACGACCTTTCGTAACATCGACACCGTTGATGCGGCTTGTCACCCGGTCGTTGACCGCCAGGATCGTCTCCGCCATGATCCTGAGAACATGACGAGCGAGCGGCGGATCGCTCATACAGGCCATGAGCATTTCCTCGCCAAACACCGATACCGCATTGTTCAGCGGGCCGCCGAAGTTGATTGATCCATCGCACGATCCATACCGTTCCCTGAGCATACGGGCTTCATCGAAGGCACGTCGTACGACCGGCGAGTTTTCGATGTCAGGCATCTGCAGGTTTGCCATTTTCTCCCGCGCTTCGGTCAGCACCATTGCCGCGGGCGACTGGTCGGGCTGATAGGTGATACGGCATCCCCAGAGTGCTGCCATAAAACGGTCGCCGTAGGCTTCGATACCGGGGTGAGGGTTCGGTACTTTCTCGCCGAGGCCGACATCACCGAATCGTTCATGAAGCAACTTTTTTTGTTGACCGCTGCGTTCGGCCCGCGCAACCGGGTCAGTCCAGTAACTTTCACTGAAATCCATCCCGTACTCGTCGTGCCACCACCGGGGTGCAAAGGTTATGTCGATCCGCGGGAACGCCTGGCTTTCTGTCATGATGCGTCATCACTCCTGTTGGTTTTCCGGTGCAACCGGTGTTATGAGCGTCGAAGGAATGCCCGGTTCTGCCCGGACTCCATCGACCAGGGGCAGGTACGTCATCCGCAGCCTTGTTGTGCCGAAGGGGACGAGCGTGATCGTTTCGATCCGCTGTGCCAATTTCATTGGTTTGAACGGCAGACCCGGCGTCATGGGATGCGTCTCGTTGCCTTCCTGTTTCCAGTTCAGAACCCGTCGCGCTTTCACTTCGAGCCCAATCCTGGCATGTTCCCAGGGATTTTCACCCGTGCCTGGGAACGTTTTCAGGAGAAAATTCCCCGCGGGATTATCCTGGTCAACCATCAGCGCGTAGTTCCAGACTGCGTGTGAATCGGGCAGCACACGGTAACTGGCGACTTTGCTCAGCGGGGTGTTGTGAACGGAGGAAAACGGTTGCCAGACCTCCGGGATGGGAAGGGCAAAGGTGAGGGGTCCGCGTATAACCGCCGCGCCGCCGGAACGGACGTAGCCCTCCGGATAGAGTTCAAGGCGCACTGGTATTTTCATGGAGAGGGTTACCCGGTCGCCGCGCCGCCATATACGGTGGATACGTGCAAATGAACCGGGTTGTGTCTTCGCCTTGAATGCCTTCCCGTTGATGTCGAGCGATGCGGAAGTACACCAGGCCGGGATCCGGAGTAAGAGGGGGAATTTCGTTTCCCTTTCCGGGGTGATTGTGATGCGGACGACATCCTCGAAAGGGTAGTCGGTCTCCTGTTCGAGCACCACCTTCCCGGCGTTTGGCAGAACCGTAGTGACCGAGCACGGCCCGTAGAGTACAACCGCCAAGCCGTTCCCGGCAGCCATGACCTGGTGGTCGACGAAATAGGGCATGGCCCGGTGACTGATGACATTGCAGCAAAGCGGTGAATGGGCGCTCGAAAAGTACTGTTTTGAATCGCAGTAGTCGGGATCATCGAACTGGGGCCCGCTCCACTCGGTGGCGAGGAGTTGGTTAGGAGAATGCATGTAGGCGACCGTGGTCGAACCGGGACTTTTTGCCGCGGGATACCCGTTGAAAATCGCCCGTTCCACTGCGTCCGCGAATCGCACCTCACCGGTAATCTTCAGGAGGTGTTCGTTGGTGAGCGACCATTCAACCGAACCGCAGTGTTCACTGTTGCCCCGGGGACGGCGGCGGAAGGTGTGCTCGTTGCCATGCGGCGTACCATCCACGCTGATATAAGGTTGTATGCGTTCCCAGGCCAGCAGGGACGCCGTGAGATACTTCCGTTTCCCGGTGTGTTCGTAGAGGAGCGCCGGCAGACCGATATGCTCGCTCTCGCAGGCATTATGCTGCATGCCCACATCGCCGCCGGAAAGGTAGTGCCGGGTCTTGCCATACCGGTCGAGCACCTTCCGGGCGAAATCGAGATAACGGCGCTTTCCCCGGAAGGAGTACAGCTTGAGCATCGGCCGGATAATGCAGGCACCGTGGCCCCCATACAGCGATTGCTGCATGGCGCCGCACTTTCCCCAGTGTTTGATCGACTGCTGTGCCGCACGCTCGGCGATTTTCAGGAATTTTTTCTCCCCGGTTTGTTCAAAGTGATAAATCATTGCTTCGATCAAGATGCTTTGGTGGAACACTTCGAGCCAGTTGTTCCAGCGCCCCGGAGGATCGAGCGCGCCCAAATAGCCGTCCGTATCCTGGGAGGCGATCACCTTGTTCAACCACGGCTCGAACTCACCATGCAGCTTGGATTCAGGCAGCATG
>CAYWBT010000297.1:0-2951 GCA_964456585.1 uncultured bacterium | reverse complement strand
CCACTACGAACTGCGTGACGCCATGATGCCGGATTACGGTGCCGACTGCACCGCGTGCTTACCAGCCACCTTGAAATCGTCCGCGAGTGTCGCCACCTTCTGCCCGGCGGCGTTGTACACAGCAACCTGCACCAGCGAGGCAGCCGGTATCGCCGGTGCCTACCGGGGACAGAGGTCACGGAGAAACGCACAGCGTTCCCGCATCCCTTCCGGAGTGTCGGCCGATGTGGAGAAGCGCTTCACAACTCCCTGGCTCCCGGTACGATGCGAGCCCGCTGCCCGCTTGTGAATCAGGCCGTCATCGGAGAAGTCGAATATATTCGTTTCGTGCAGATTCGCCGCCAGAGAGAAATACAAGGTATCAAACTCAAGACGTACCAATCCGATACCCTGCGCCAACCACCATTTTCTTGCCGTTTCTCCTACAGTGATGGTGAGCGGCAGGGCTTCAATGGACCCCAACCCAGTATCAACCGGCTCAGGTATCCCCGTCTCGACTGCAGTGGTAAACGTTGCTATTTCAGAATATGGATTTTTATCTTGAGAAACGTAACTATATATCCACGTGACCTCAGCGGTGACTGTCGTTTCATAAAAACTTTCAATCTGTGGTGACATGTAATTTCTGATTGCCGTGTAGCGGGGAGAGTATGTGGTATCGAGGTCGAGCTTTTTGTTATTGACTTGCAGTTGTTCAGTTGTCCGGGAGATATAGATGTTTTCTTCGTCGTTTTCGAAATAATCAACGAGGTAGTAGTGGTAAGATGTTGTCTGGCTTCCTTTGGTGACTGTGTAATTAAGAGAACAATTTCGTGTATTCATGTCCTCCATAACTACATAGAGATCTGAGAGATTCCAGTTTTCTGTCGTGCCATCGTCGTTGAGTACTGTGAACTCTGGATTCTCGAAATGGTATGTCCAGCTTCCTCTCCAGGGGATTGGGAAATAGGAATTTTTCTCGAAGGTATGAAGATTCAGCATAATTGAACGCGTCGTTTCATTGTTAACAGAATCAATTCCGGTTAGTGTTATCGTATGGTGTCCGACACTGAGATAGTCGATGGCGAGTTCTTCGCCGATACCAAGAAAACCATCGATATTGGAACGCCAAACCATGGAGCTTCCTGTCAATTCAAGATCCTCGAAGTCATAAGCTCTGCCAGAGAGAATTATGTCACGGTTTTGCTGGAAATAATTGTCCGGGGGTGATAGAATTGTTACCAAGGGATACTGAGATTCAAGTTCCAAAACAATATCCTCAAGCTTTCCGTTTCTGATAATCAGTAGGCGGCTGTCTGACATGACGTAAAGCCCCATACGTTTCACAAAAAACGAATAAAATCGTACAGGGACATTTTCAATGACTGCACGACCCTCTTCATCGGTAATTACCGTTACTGTTGGGGGACTGGTTGTTATTACCATATCCTTGACAGGTTTACCCGCCGTGGTTATAACAAGGATGTTAATGGAAACTATCGTAGCAATTTTGAAACTTATATCTTTGGTTTCATTGGATCTTATAATAATATCCTGGTACGTCAGAGGAATTGCGGGGTGAACAAGGGCAATCTGGTATTTTCCGGGGGGAATATCATTCAAGACCGCCTTCCCGGTCGCATCTGTTAACCGCTTCGATGTGTTGGGGAAGGTGGTAATCAGTACGCCGACCAGGGGTTTACCCGTTTCGTCCATCGTGACAATATTAATGGCTGCTCCAATATCCGGTACTGGTTCGGTCGGAGTTATTATACCGCAGCCATTCCAGAGCAAGAACGCGAAGATCAGTGAATTACATAGTACTGTTTTCATACGCATAATCATATGTCATCACCTGATCAGAAGGAATTTACGCGGTGCCGATACCATATTTCCTCTGATACGGTACAGGTACAGCCCTGTCGACAAAGCGCCGGCATCGAGATAGACCGTATGTGATCCATTCTCCTGGTAACCGCCTTCGAGTTGCAGGACTTTTTGACCCAGTACGTTGAAAACCTCGAGTGTAACCTGCTGCCGGGAGGGAAGTATATATGTTATTTGCGTAGAGGAGTTGAATGGATTAGGGTAGTTCTGACAAAGTTCGATGAAATCCGGGATCGAATGATCTGAATATTCAAACGAAATCTTCTGTACCCAGCGCGGTGTTTTCCCGGAGAGAAACTCCGGGCAGGCGATACCACTTTCCCTCATTTCGTGATTGAATGTTTCCGGTTGAATGTTTCTCCGGATGATTGCTGCGGTATCGTGTTCCATCTCGTCCGGCATAATGAGTTCTTCAATGATTCTCTGCACTTCCGAGTACGTGAGTGTTGAAATGTCATCCACCGCCACTTTGCCCGAAGAGACAGTGACAAGCACTTCGGGGACAGTGGTATTTCCGAAATTGATGAGATAGAGTTGCATACGTTTCCGAGCGGCGGAGTCGGCCTCCTCGTTGAGAAGGAACCATTGATATCCCATTCCAACGAACAGAAACTTTTCCTCATACCAGTTAGTCAGGGGCGGTTTGTTCATATCGAATACTATGTCTCGGCCCTCATACCGAATATTAAATATCTCCAGACCGGTTTCAGGCCGTGGTAGCCACTTGAAATTGCTGTTTGGATTCGTATCAGCGGCGAAACGGGTATAGGTAACTCCATCGAAAACATCGGTCGCATCCCCGAGATTACCTGATTTGTTCGAAGCATACTGCGCGTCATGCGCCCAGAAGTCGAGGTTGTCACCGCCTTCCAACGGATTTCCCCTTTTGCCCATTGGGTAACCGGCATCCTCGAACTTTCCATCGGCGCATTCGAGATCACAGAGTTTCATCAGCTCTGACTCGTTTGTTTTTGGTTTATCGTAAATATGCCAGATCAAGAGCCCGTTTTTCGGTATCTCACGGTCACAGTAGAGGTTGTCGTTCCGGCGATGTTCCAGGAGAAAATACTCTTGCTGGCTCACCC
>CAYWBT010000296.1:0-2960 GCA_964456585.1 uncultured bacterium | reverse complement strand
GCATTGGCAAACCGGACCGCATCGACGAGGGGCGTTCCCTCGGCGAGTGAAACCACGAAGACACCGTTGAACACGTCACCGGCAGCTGTTGTATCCTCGGGAGTAACAGTAAAGGCCGGGACGACACCCTCGAATTCAGGGGACGATACATACACCCCGCGCGAACCGAGGGTGACCAGCACCACAGCAATACCGCGCGATCTCAGTTTTCGTGCGGCCTCACGCGCCCCCGTTTCATCCTCGACCGTGCCACCGGTCAGGAGCTCCGCCTCAGACTCGTTCGGGGTGAGAATGGTGACATGCCTGAGGAGATTGTCGCTGAGCGGCTGTGCCGGAGCGGGATTGAGAATGACCGCGACACCGTTCGCATGCGCAATTTCGGCGGCCGCAGTTACCGTTTCGAGCGGGATCTCAAGTTGCATGAGCAGGATATCGGCAGAGGCGATTGTCTCATGGGCGGCATCGACATCGGTGGGTGATACCTGTGCGTTTGCCCCGGAAGCGACCGCGATACTGTTTTCACCCGCATCGTCCACGAATATCATGGCGACCCCGGAAGGTGCATCCACATCGCGGATTACGTGCCCGCAATCGATCCCATCACCGGCAAATCCCCGGAGCGCTTCGTCGCCGAACATATCCATCCCGACACGGGCGACAAATGAAACGCTGCCCCCCGCCCGTGCGGCGGCCACCGCCTGATTGGCTCCCTTGCCGCCCGGCGCGGTGGCGAACGTTCCGCCGAGGATTGTCTCGCCGGGTTTCGGTATACGTGGCACCTTAATGATCATATCGGTGTTCGAACTGCCGAGTACCACGATGTTGTTGTTCATAATCTGTTATCCTTCCACGGGGTGATTGGTCAGTCTGCATTCTGGTTGAAGACCGCCGGAAAGAAGTCATACCACCCGCGCCGCGATGATCAGTACCAGTCCTACGATGTACGAGGCGAACATGATACCGAGCATGAGACTGGTGCCCGGCGGTGCATTCTTGAATTCCTTCCAGATAAAGACGCCCCACATGGCGCCGATCATGGTCGCTCCCTGGCCGAGACCGTACGATATGGCAAAACCCGCCACTCCGGACGCGATGATGCTGAATGCCATGCCGAGTCCCCAGATCATGCCGCCGATAATGCCGATCAGGTGCAGTTTCGGCGTCCCCTTGCGGAAGTAATCGCCGAAGGGAACCGGATCACCGGTAAACGGCTTCACCATGATGATGCTGTTCCAGACGAAATTTGATGCGAGAAGCCCGATGGCGAAGATCACCACCGCCGTGTACGGTGTCAGTTTTCCCGCCTCGGGGTGGATGAAATCGGTCGACATCGAGGCGGCGACGAACCGGTAGAAGAAACCCATGAGAATGCCCCCGACGATCGAGAGGACGATTCCCTTAACCGGCGTTTTTCCTCCCGGCATGGGGAGACGGCGGTAAGCGGCGGCATCGATGACAATGGCGAACACGATACTCAGGACGCCCAGAAACAGCACGAAGGGGTTACCGAGTGGTGTGGCGACATAGTTGCTGATCACCCCGATGACGAGCGCGAGCCCGATGCCGACCGGGAAGGCGACCGCCATTCCGGCGATGTCGATGGCCGCGACGATGAGGATGTTGGCAAGGTTGAATACCACTCCCCCGAGAAACGCTGTCAGGAGCGCCGTGCCGCCGGCCTGGGCGAGATCATCGAGGAAGCTTCGGCCGAACGTGCCGAAACTGCCGAGCGTACCTGCCAAAATCAACATCAGGACAAGAACACCGATTGCGTAGTCCCAGTAAAAGAGCTGAAACCGCCATTCCCTCGAGGCAAGCTTCTGGGTATTCGCCCACGATCCCCAGCAGAGCATGGTGATGATGCACATAACGATACCGAGCCCATAAGATTGTACAATGACCATTGTATCCCCCTTCAGAGTATGAAACCACGAGTATGTCGATTCACCTCTTGACTCAGCGCATGAGATTCTGTTCGAGAAGCCGTCGGGTCAGCCAGTCGAGAAAGTCATCCTTCCTGATGCTCATGCCGATGGTACAGTTGGGTGGAAGACTCTCATCGATGACCGTGTAGCCCTTCTCGGTCACAGTAACATGCGCACGGCGGGTCTGGACAAAACCAGCGTTCAGTGCCATCGAAACGGCGACAGGATCGAAAAGTGTCGGATCGCGCCCCGGCTGGTTAAGCGACCAGAGCGAGGTGAGTGCGCTCAGTGCATCGGTGAGGGGCGAACTGCGCATCAGGAGGCTGAGACGACGCTGTGGGCCGAACTTGACCATGGTTGTGACATCGAGACCGGCCAGGGTAATCGGCACCCCGGATGACATAAATTTTTTCGCGCTTGCAACATCGCACCGCACGTTCCACTCGGGATCGGGGACAGGCCCCGTGTCGTAGCCCATGTAGAACGAGCCGAACATGGAATATACGCCCTTGACCAGATTCCATGCCCCGGGATCTTTGTCTATGACATCGCCGAGATTGGTGACCGGCCCCACGCTGATGATGGTTACCTGGTGCGGATAGTTCTTGAGCTGTTCGATGATGAAATCCACGGCGGACTTTCCGACCGGCCGCACACGGTCGAAGCCCTCACCCCAGGTGAGCTGGGGATTGATGGATTCGCCGGGCCGTGTCGGTCTTCCCACCGCCACCGGGATACCTTCCAGCCCGCACTCGTACAACATCCGGCAGCTGACCCGTGCCCGACGATCGGTGGGGCCGTCGGCGACCGTGATTCCCAGCACGTCGAACTCGGAACTGATCATGACAAGCGCCTGGGCAAAGGCATCGTCGATGTCGCCGGCGATATCCGTATCGAAGATAATCTTCATCTTCTCTTCGGCACCCGCCATGGCACCGATGCCCCCGACGATCAGGCAGGAGAGCAGCAGCATTTTCAGAATCATTCTACTACGGTGAGTCATGCCGTATCCCCTTCATTGATGGTGAGCAGCGA
>CAYWBT010000295.1:0-2965 GCA_964456585.1 uncultured bacterium | reverse complement strand
CCCAGCCGCTCTATGTCGCGGTCAAAATCCGTGACAAGGTCCTGCCGGTGGGCGCTGTTCCGGTGGTCGATTTCTGGATTATCAACGAGGAGAACCTTCACGGCGCCAACACCCTGGAAATCGAATTGAACGATCCCGCCGGCAACGCGATTTTCACGAAGAAATTCCCTGTCACGATCAAGGGCGGCGAGGACTTCGGCCAGCTCCTTGTCGAAGGCGTCCAGCTCCCGGCGGTTTCGATGACCGGCCACTACCAGCTCGATGCGCGGATTACGAACAACGGCGAGGTGAAAGCAACCGGTTTCGATGACATCTTCGTGGTCGATTACCTGAAGGGACCCGGTTTTACTGGCACATGCGCCGTGATCGAGGACGATGGTACCATCTGGGATTTCCTGAAGAAATCTCGGGGAATCGAGGTGCAGCAAGGAATCGAGTTGCATCAATCCTCCCCGAATGCTTCCGGGCCCGACATTATTATTTTTGGGTGGCATGACTTCGGCAAGGACGGTGGTGGGGATGTCTATGCCGATGTTTTGAAGCGGGTGTCCGAGGGGGCCACGTTGATTGTTCTCGAACACGCTGACCGGTGGGCGGAACAATTGAACACCGTTTCACGCGCCAATCCGCCGATCTATGAAGGTGGGGGAATCATCCGCCGTGGCGCGAACGGCCGCCTTTTTGTGGGCAGGAGCCCCTACCTTGCCGGTCTTCCGGATGCCCAGGGCATGAGCTGGGAATACCAGTGTTTCTACAAGACCAGCAGGCCCGGAGACGTGGAAGGTATCCGGCTCCATCCGTGGGGATCGGAACTGATCGTCGCGCTTGGCGCCCAGAATACGAAGGAAATCCTGAGCGCCTTGAGCAGGGTGCCGTTCGGCAAGGGACAGGTGTTCCTCTCGTCGCTGTACATGCTGCCGCACCTCGCCTCAGACCGTCCCCAGGCATCGGTGGCGAAGAAGCTGTTCCTGAATTTGCTCGAAGGTTCAGGGAAGAACTGACAGAACAGGGTGGGGTGGACAATGCGCCACCCCACGATACTGCGTTGGTGATTTCATGCCGTGCAGGTAAACTTCGTGCGACATCATCGGGGTGGTATCTGAGCGTATCTTTTCAGACGGTTTCTTCCAGTATCGCTTCTGAGAGGTCACGGACTTCTTTCGCGGGTCCCGAAAAAGCCCATACCTCGCTGGAATCCCGCACTTCCGTTTCCCCGCCCGCTACATCGACCGCCGGCGAATGATATTCCATCTCGCCGAAACCGCCATAGGCGCCGTCATCGATGTAAATCTCGGTCAGGTATCCCGGGTCTCCGGGATCGTTGCAGGGGAAATCCGCATACCGGCTTTCATCCCCGACATGGTACTTTCGAACGACCAGCGAGGCGGGGTCGCACGCCGTGTTGATATAAACCATGCTGCCCCTGCTCTGCCCGGCTTTTATAGAGAACTTGAAGCTCGCATCGGTCTCCACGAGCGCCCTGAGACGGTTCCCTTCCATCGTAAAGACCGGATCGCCGATGAACGCCCGCGGCGCCACGCCCGGTTTGACCGGTATAACGATCTCGCCACCTCCCGGAACCTGGATGAGGTTCCAGAGGCCGGGGCGCATCGGGCCGGACACCGGTTCCGCTATCCGCAGGGTGCAGCGCGCTTGATATCCGGCAAACGAGACGCCCGGCGGAAGTATCATCGGCGGTTTGTTCCTCATCACGACCGCTTTTTCCACTTCCAAGCTGATGTTCTGCCCGCTTCGGTGGAACCGTACCGCCATGCCGGATACAAGCTTCACCGAAGACTTGTCCGCTTCGCACACCTCGTACGCGCCCGGATCGACCGAACCGGGAACGTCGATATTGCCCGGGTACCCATCCATGTTGGGGCAGTGCGTTTCCATCTCCGGGGATATCCATGTACGGTCGCCCCCGGTGTTCAGCCAGCCGTCCGCAGCGAAAAACGAGCGGGCGGTATCGGCCTGCATCAGGTTCTCATTCACCCAGAACATGTTTTTTTCACCGTCGGGATACACTCCCAAAATCCGGCCGCCGAACGGAAGCACCAGGATACTGTCCCCGAGCGTGACTGGCTCTTTTCCCGCCTGCCGTAATGTCTCGTATAAGCGTTTCATACCCGATCACCACCCTTTCTATCAGTGTTCGCCGCCTTCGAGGCTGGTTGAATCGTACGGTTCACTGCTCACCAACAGGCTCGTCATGCCGCCGTCGGCAAACAGGTTCGCGCCGGTAACATAGCTCGCATCGTCACTGGCGAGGAACACCGCTGTTTTGGCGATTTCCTCCGGAGTACCAACCCGTCCCATGGGAATGTTCGCCTTCCAGTAGGCGATCGCTTTTTCATGGGATGGTGCGGCGTCCATGATGTCGTCCCATATCTGGGTATGGATGAGGCCGGGGCTGAGGGCATTAACCCTGATGTTCCGTGTGGCAAACTCGACGCCGAGCGCCTTGGTCAGGCCGATCATACCCCACTTCGCCGCATCGTACGGCGCCGCGCCGGAGAGCGAAGCGTGGGTGTGCACCGTTGCCATGTTGATGATCGATCCGCCGCCTGTTTTGAGCATTTCCCGTATGCAGGCCCGGCAGAACAGGTAGGTGCCGCGCAGGTCGGTGTTGATCACCCGGTCCCAGTCTTCCGGCTCCACATCCTCGAAATTCTTGACGAAGTTCACTCCGGCGTTGTTTACGAGGATATCGATCCTCCCGTAGGTTTCGATGGTTGTCGCGACCGTCCGCGTCACATCGGCTTCGATCGAGACATCGCATTTAACGAATATCGCCTTACCACCGTCGGCGACGATTGCATCGATCACCGGCTGACCGTTCGTTTCGCGCCGTGACGCGCCCACGACCTTCGCGCCTTCCTTCGCGAAGATCTCACAGATGCTCTTCCCAATCCCGGCACCGGAGCCGGTAATGATCGCAACCTTGTCTTTCAGTCTCATGCTG
>CAYWBT010000294.1:0-2975 GCA_964456585.1 uncultured bacterium | reverse complement strand
CCTTCGATGTAGTCGACGAGGGTTTTGAGACAGGGATTGTCCGGTTCCACATCGCCGTTCAGGGTGTAGGAGAGGCGGACCGTGCCCGTCGGCGGCCGGTCGGCGGTCACGTTGTAGGCATAGAATTCCCCGATGGGTGTTTCCTGCTCGATGTTTTCGAAGGTGATCGTCCCTCCGGTAAGCGCCCGGTCGAGACGGTGGAAGGTTCGTTCCTGTCCCGCTGGACGCTCGAAAATGTGCGTTGTAGTGTCTTTCCCGTGAACGCGGTCGTACGCCAGGTGAGAGAACGAGCCGTATGCAGCGCCGGCAATTTCCAGGTGGTTTACAGGTTCGTCAGGCAGGGAGAAGCTGACTTTCTTGCCGGAGATCGAGTAACAATTCCAGTCCGGGTACACGAAGTAGTCGGTTCTTCCCACGATTCGCGAGCGATTGTACACAGCCGGCCAGGTGGTCTCGCGGATACCGTCGGTTCCCTTCCAGAACCACTGCTTGACATCGTAGACATCGTGGATTTCCACCTTGCGGACAGAAGTCGAGCTTCCGGCGAGATGGGGAGGAATATCGCCGGGACGATTCCAGCCGTAGCGCAGCAGCCACTCCCGGCGGAACGTTTCATCGCCGAGGTCGCGAATGAAGGGCGTGAGACCGGCAACCGGTTTACCCTGTGCCAGAAGCGCGATGTGCTCCGGGGAGAGCATACGGTCGTAGATACGGACTTCGTCGATATCGCCGCCGCGCTGGAAATTGTACGCGCTTTGAACCTGGTAGGGACTGATAATCCGGGAGTGGGGGCCAAACTGGTCGAGACCGGCATAAAATACCGCCACCGTATCTTTCCGCGCGACTTCGATACCGTCCACAGATAGGCGGACACCTTCGTTTTCATCCCACGAGAAGGCGATATGGAGCCACTGTTCGGGATCGGGGAGTTCCGGGATCGGGTACGATACCCGGGCGCGTCCGAGGTTCGCGTCGGTGACGAATGCATCGAATCCGTGGCCGTTATAGTCGATCCTGAGCCAAGCCATGTCCCAGCTCGAATGGTCGGCATAGGAGACGCGGAATACCGGAAACGGGATTTTTCCGACCGGCTCGCGCGACCGCCAGAAGAACGAGAGCGTCCCACGTTCCGCATAGACGTTCCCGGGCGCAAGGTACGCCATGAGCTGGTCATGAGCGCACTGAAAACCGGGGCCATACGCACCCTGTGGAATAACCTCCACGCCATGGATGAAGTTTGGTTCCGGATTGCCCTGTGAAAAATCCGCAGTCACCCCATTGTTTCCCGACAGGGAAAAGAGCAGGCCAGGTTCTTCCGCCTGGTCTGCCCATACGGGGGAAGAACATGCGGTAAGAAAAAAGATAACGAGCAGAGTATACATTCGCTGGTGCCATGAGGAAAACCGTTTCATACATCCCTCCCGATAAATACGTTCTGGCGAAAAGAAACTGTTGATTGTTCAGACGCCTGTTTGTTATAATGGATAATAATAATGAGCTCTCCATGCAGTTACAAGCCCTATTTCGTGAGAGCGCGGGAAAGACCTTTTCCCCTGAACAGAACTATCCGGGGCGATCAAATTTCAAACTAACAGAATAATCCGCTCCCGGAACAGTCACCCGGTGTCGCCGATGAAAAAAACAGCATCTTCCCGAAACCCCCCTTCCGCAGATAAAGGGCAACCTGCAGATAGCCCATTATCACCACGGCGTCCGGTCGGGGCAGCCCTGCGTATAACGGTAATCGTGCTCATGTCTCTATCGATTCTCGGCGTCTACCTGGGGATGAACATGCTGTTCTACCCCGGCTACCCGGTCATAAATTCATTTGCCGATAAAAGCGCTACCTACGAGGAACACTACCCGCCGTTCAGGTTGAACGAATGGCGCATGTACACGGTGACCGAGAGCATCATTTATAATAATCTTCGCACCGTGGAAGAGTCGCCACAGTTTGAATCCATCGGGTTTCCCCTGCTGGCGACCCTGCTTACCGATCGGTTCGGCGAGATAGGCATCTATTATACCAGCGCCTTCATCATGTGGTTGAGCGCGCTGGTGTTTTTCCTTTTGATGAGAAAATTCGCGCCATTTTATCTTGCGGTCGCCGGTACGTTCGTGCTTGCCTTTGCCACACCGAATCTCTTTTTTGCCGCCAGCGCCTACAGTGAACCCCTCGTTCAACTGCTCCTCCTCATCTCGCTCTATTTTCTCATGAAGGGGATTTCTGCCGATGTTCCCCACATCTTCTATTTCCTGTGTGGTCTTGCCTGCGGGCTGAAGCTCTTTATCCTGCCGGTCAAATCCCTGAGCGTGCTATTGTTCCTGCTCATCGTACTCGGTAACGGTCGGGCGCGGCGGGAGCGGCTCCGGGGAGCCGGTTTCCTCCTCGGTGGATATGCGACCTCATTGCTCATGTTCCTCGCGGTATCAGGAATGCTTTTCGGGCGGCTGCCAAACGGATTGTTCAGCTTGTCCCCTTCTCTGTACTCCAATCTATCTTCAATCCAGAGTGCCCGGCAGTTCATCAATCCAATCGTGGGGATATGGAAACATCTCTTTGACAGTCCGCACGGTCTCGTCTTCATCATGCCGGTTACCATGGTCGTACCGTTGGGAATCATCGCCATGTGGCGGAAGTCTCTCAAGTCGCTGGCGATTGTTACGGGAGCGCTTATTCTCTGTGAACTGTTCTGGGCGGCAATGATATGTTATCCCGATGCCGGGGAGAGCGTCGTATCGAGACAAATGCTGCCGGTCATTCCCCTCCTGATACTTCCGCTCGCGTTTGTGTGGCAGCGTGGTGACGGCGAGAAAATTTGGATCGGGGCAACCCTGCTCATGACCGTGTACATGTGTACATTTGGCTGGTGGACCGGCGTGGTGCGGGAGGAAGGATTGTTTATCGGTGTTCTCCACGACCGTGATGCGAGGTACATCCTCCTTGCCCGGAAAGAGAGGCTGGCGAGGCAGGC
>CAYWBT010000293.1:0-2995 GCA_964456585.1 uncultured bacterium | reverse complement strand
AGAGGCACGATTACCTCCTGGATTATCGGATCGGTGCTCGATTTCCCCGTTCTCTTTCCGGGCAAGCGGGCAGCGCGTATCGACCGTGCACGTTTCATGAGCGATGCCGCCCGACTGAACCTTATCTCAGTTGCATGGGATATCAGGAGTGATGTGCGTAAAGCATATCTCCAACTCTATGCCGCACTGAAAGAACATGATCTTCTCCTCGATGAGCAGGCCGTCCTTGAAGAAAAACAGGTACTTTTCGGCCATTTGGCAAATATTGGCGAAATCACACAGCAGGAACTTACCGGCATCCTCGCCAGTTGTAATGAAATCAGTCTCGCGGTAGCGGAAAATTCCAAACGGGTGCAGGATGCGCGGTTGGAATGCGCGAATGCGATCGGTGTTCCGGTCGCGGCATTCGACAACGTGCGGTTTTCGTTCAGGGAGTTCGACGGTCAATTGCCGGAGGTCCCGTCGTCTGAAGTTCGGCGCAGGGCGTTGTTGAACAATACGCGGCTGCTCGTGGTGCTTGCTGAATACGAGGCCGCACAGAAAGATCTGGAGTTGGCGGTCCGGAAACAGTATCCCGATCTGCGCATCGGACCGGGGTACGAATATGACCAGGGGGAGGACAAGTGGTCGCTCGGTGTGTCGCTTGAATTGCCGGTTTTAACCCGTCATGCCGGGCGTATTGCAGCGGCTGAGGGCGCCCGTACCGAAAAGGCGGCGGAATTCGACGGCATCCAGACTCACATAATCAATGCGTCCGAATCCGCGGTATCCGGCTACATGGCTCTGCAAAAAAATGTGCTGACCGCTGATGCGTTGTTGATGAATATCTCATCGCTTGTCGAACAACAACAGGCTTTCCATCGAATCGGCGAGATGAGTTCGCTCGATCTTATTGATGGCCGTTTACGACTGATCGCGGCCGAAAGAGCCAGGTTGTCGGTCTATGTGCGGGCCTACGAAGTAATCGGTGACATTGAGGATACAACACAGCTTCCATGTATCGGTGGTGGCTGGGATTGGGATATACTGCAATCCAGGATAACGGGGGACGCTAAATGAATAAAATCATCTACCTATGCATAGCCGCTGCCTATATCGGGTTCGCGTTTACAGGGTGCGCCGGGGATCAGCCGGAACGTACCGAAACCGAGAGTTTGCAGGACGGAAGTATTGCGGTCACGGTCGATACGGTCAAACAGGCGACGCTTCACGGGTATATAGTGGCGTACGGAACCGTGCAGCCCGAGCCGGGTACGAGCGACGTTCTGCCCGGATCAGTTCGTATCACCGCACCGGTGACCGGTGTCGTGGCGAGGGTGAACTGCTCGGAATACCAATATGTCCGGGAGGGCCAGACGCTGTTTGTTTTCGACACGACGATTGCTGACGCAGATGTCCGGGAAGCACGGAATGCATTGGCGACCGCGGAAAAAGCACTCGACCGCCAGAAACAAATGAAGGAGATCGACGCCACATCAGAAAAGCAATTTCTCGAAGTACAAAAGCAGGTGGAAGCGGCCCGGAGCGCTCTTGCGACTGCGGAGCGTGAACGTTCGTTGCTTGAGGTGAAAGCATCCATTTCCGGTACTGTCTGTGATATCGCGGTTCGTATCGGCGAAACGTTGAATACCGCCGATGTCATGGCATCCCTCTGGAACCGGAACCGTCTGATTGTGATGGCGAAAGTACCCGGCAGTGAAATAGGGGCAGTAACCATTGGCCAACCGGTCATGGTGCATGCGACAACCGATGACAGCGCGTCCGGCGGCATCAAGGGCGTCGTCCGTGCCGTGGGAGAGAATATCGATTCAAGGAATGATGCAGTGGACGTGCTCATATCCCTGCCCGCCGATACCTCGTTGTTGCCCGGGCAGTTTGTCAAGGTAGCGATCGCGTATGCCGAGCACACCGATTGCTTGGTAGTACCCTCGAAAAGTGTGGTGATCACCTCTGACGGACAAGCAACCGTCACCGTCGTAACCGGAGGGATGGCGGTCAAATGCCCGGTCACGGTCGGGTTTCAGGAAAACGGTCTCACGGAGGTGTCAGGCACCACCCTGACACCCGGCGCAACTATCGTCGTCACCGGTGCATACGGGCTGCCCGATTCCTCTGCGGTCCGGATAGTGGAACAGTAGCCACGGTAGGTATTGAATAAACATGGAGCAGACAACATCGACAACCGCGATCGGCTCGGTACTCGGGCGGTTCGCCATACAGAATGCAACGGTTATTACGTTCATAACCATTGCGCTCTGTCTTGGAGGTATCTATGCCATCACACGGATGCCGTCGTCGGTGTTTCCCCAGACTGATTTTCCCCGTGTCGTCATTCTCGTCGATAATGGTGTGATGCCGGAAGATGAGATGATGGCAACCGTCACCCGGCCCATCGAGGAATCGATGAAGGATATCCCGGGTGTGGTCAATATCCGCTCCGCCACCGGCCGGGGTTCTGCAGAAATCAATGTGTTTTTCAACTGGAACGTCGACATGATCCAGTCGGAACATTACGTTGTCGGCAGGATGGGGCAGATTCGCATGAGCCTGCCATCGACCGCCGAAGCGACTGTCTGGCGTGTCACATTTTCGGCGTTTCCCATCATCGGTGTCAGCCTGACCGGCGCGGATCATGACATCACCGAATTGTGGGAAACGGCGCGCTACCTGATCAAACCCAAAATTCTGATGCTGCCCGGTGTCGCTCGTGTCGATATCGTAGGCGGACGTACACCCGAATACCACGTCATTGTGGATCCCATCCGGCTGGCGGCATGCGGGCTGGATCTCGCCACGGTTACCAGTGCACTTGAGGCAACCAATCTAGTAACACCGGCCGGAATGCACGAGGAAAACTACCAGCTCTATCTGACAGTCGTGGATGGCCGGGTACATTCGATTGAGGATATTCTCGATATCACTATCTACTTTACTGACGGACGTCCTGTTCGTGTCCGGGATTTCGCACGTGTGGAGCGAGGGCCGGAGCCTGTTT
>CAYWBT010000292.1:0-3004 GCA_964456585.1 uncultured bacterium | reverse complement strand
GTTTCGCCGAAGCATCTTTCGGGCGGAATCCCTCGATGAGGTGGAAGAAATCATCCGGAATTTTCAGGCGGAATGTAAAGCCGTCGAGGAGCTTCCGGTCGGTGAAATGACACACGTGAACTGATACCGGCACCGGTAATTTCAGTGCCATGCCGATGATATGATAGTAATTCCTTCGAGAAGAATGGTAGCATACATAAGGAAAGTAACGGAGAGACCATGATACAGAACAAGGTGCATGAGATCCTTGAAAAACTGGCATCCGGGCAGCTCGATATTTCCGATGCCGGGAAACGAATCGAGTCGTATTTCTTTAGTGACCTCGGATTTGCCAATGTTGACCACCATCGCAGCAAGCGTCAGGGATTTCCGGAGGTGATCTTCGGGGAAACAAAGACGATCGATCAAATTTTAAAGATCGCCGAGAACATTCTCGAGCATGAGAGCACGGTTCTGGCGACCCGGCTCTCCGTGGAAGCGCGGGATGCTTTGAGTAAGAAGTTTCCCGACGGCGAAAGAAACGATAGTGCCCGTACCTTCGTCGTGGGCATGCCGGAACCCGATCAGAACAATACCCACGGTACCATTCTCGTGATATCGGCAGGCACCTCAGACCTCCCAGTCGCCGAAGAAGCTCTGGTCACAGTCCGCGCGATGAAAAATCCTGTTGGGCATCTCTACGATGTTGGTGTCGCCGGGATTCATCGCCTCCTCGCCCGCAAGGAACTCCTCCAGACGGCAAGCTGCATCATTGTCGTTGCGGGCATGGAGGGAGCGCTTCCGAGCGTGGTCGGCGGGCTGGTAGATGTACCGGTTATCGCCTGCCCGACCAGCGTTGGGTATGGTGCTTCACTCGGCGGTTTTGCCGCGCTCCTCGGTATGCTGAATTCCTGCGCATCGGGCGTGACCGTGGTGAATATCGACAACGGTTTCGGCGCGGGGTATGCGGCGAGTCTGATCAACAGGCTCGGCAAACGCAGGAATCTCGCAGGCTCGGAGGGGGCATGAAAACAGCTTTTTTTGATTGCGTATTCGGTGTGTCCGGCGACATGATTCTGGGTGCACTCGTTGATTGCGGTGTCCCGCTGGAAGAGCTGACTAAAGAACTGCAAAAACTTCATGTTCCAGGATTCGAACTTCGCGGTGAAACAGTCAACCATTCGGGTATCGCGGCGATCCATATCGATGTTCTCGTCGAGGAACAACACGAGCACCGTCACCTGTCTGCGATTACAAAAATCATTGAATCGAGCGATCTTTCCTCGCGGGTGAAACAGCGGGCGCTCCGGGTGTTCGAGCGGCTCGCCGAAGCGGAGGCGCGTGTGCACGGTACTACACCGGAGAAGATTCACTTTCACGAGGTCGGCGCGCTCGATGCAATCGTTGATGTGGTCGGCGCCTGCATCGGGCTCGAGTATCTCGGCATCGATACGGTCGTCTCGACACCGCTCCATTTCGGAACGGGTACGGTGAAGTGTGCGCACGGTATCATGCCGGTACCGGTGCCGGCGGTAGTTGAGCTGACCCAAGGCGTTCCCGTTGTCAGAACGGGTATCGACGGTGAAATGACCACACCAACAGGGGCGGCAATTATAACTACCCTCGCCGATTCGTTCGGGTATGATGGCACGATTATTCCCGAGGTATCGGGGTATGGTGCGGGAAAGAGAGAACGTACGGGTATGCCGAACGTTCTTCGCCTCACTGTGGGAAGCACGGCTCTCGGCTATGAGGAAGACCGGGCAGTGCTCATCGAGACGAACATCGATGATATGAATCCTGAAGTGTTCGGGTATGTTTCCGGGCGCCTGTTCGATGCGGGGGCAAAGGATGTGTACATGATCCCGATGTACATGAAGAAGGGGCGGCCCGGCACCCTGATCGGTGTGTTGACTGACGAAGCCGGTCTCTCAACGATGATGGAGATTCTCTTTGCCGAAACCACGAGCATCGGCATACGGATCAATCGGATAACCCGCAGAAAACTCAAGCGCGAAGAAAAAATGGTTTCCACTGAATTCGGCCCGATCCGGGTGAAGACGGTCCACTGGGGAACGAACGAACGTATTACCCCGGAATACGAGGACTGCGCCAGGATTGCACGGGAGCGGGGAATACCGCTTTCCCAGGTGTATACTGCAGTACGAAACGGAAGACTTGTATGAGCTGAAAGTGCTAAGGCGAGCGTACCATTACCATCATTTCATCGAACGACATGAGGGAATCTTGGTCGATTTTCACTTCTCGGACGATGGCCGCGTGCGGAGAGATGCCGGTCAACGTGTTAACGACAGCACTCCAAAGCGGACACGGGTGGTGTGTTTCGTGATTTTGTAGTATATTATCAACGCTCTGAAGCAGAGAGGTTTATGGGAGGATTCTTTCGATGTGTACAATGGTCTGCCTGCTGATCGCTGCCCTCATTCCCACGCTGGGAATCGCCCGCGAGCCTGATGAATCCCTGTCAGTGAAACAACTACCCCGCACCTATTCTATCCTGTATATCGCTCAGAACGACGAGAAACCCGAGCAAGTTCTCCCGGAGAAGAAAGAAGAAACTCCGGCACCGGAAGTCCCGCCCGGCGAGGAGCTTTCTCCCCAGCAAGAACAACCGCCAGTGAAAAGGGAAGCGCCCATTTTACCGAAGGATGCAATCGTGCCTGTGACTGGAGGCGAACAGGTACAACCGCAAGAGGTGCCTTCTCCTGTTCAAGTTATTTCGCCAGAAAACACCGTTGTGCCGCCGCAAAAATCAGGTGCCGCCGCTGCTGGCGGAACGGCCGCCGCTCGCGAGAGTACGCCGATAAAGGAGCCGCCGGGCGAAATGCCGCCACTCCCCGGAACCAAGATGATCCTTTCGACGGAAAAACCGGTTGGCGCAGGAATACAAATAGCCGATACGGAGGCTGAGGCCCCGGTACCTTCCACGACAACCGCTCCCGCGCCGGAATCGGAAGCACCGGTGTCGTCCGAAGCTGCCACGCAACCCTCGCCGGACGGGGTT
>CAYWBT010000291.1:0-3010 GCA_964456585.1 uncultured bacterium | reverse complement strand
CATACACCATAGACAGGTAGGGATTCGATGTGATGGGGCAGGCGCCGCTCGCACACCCAATAAACCGATAGTAGGCAAAACCGAGAGCAGCACCGATCACCGTACCAATAATAATACGTAACATTATATACTCCTTTACTATCATTTGTCAAGCTCCGAGTGACTTTATTCCGCTTATTATCAGCACCGCCGATGAAGTATCACGACCGGAATCGACCACCCAATTAATTTATATACAATTAACTATAAATCTATATAAATATAGTTGCGGAGTCAAGCTTTTTCTTGTTCATCTATCTTGACTCCGTCCGGCAATTTGTGTACACTTAGGGGAAGAATGCGGCGAGGAAGATCACCGCTAAATAGGGAGACCGCTGCGGTGTTCCCTGCTGTCGGGATCGGTACGCTTCGTCACACGCTGCGTTTCGCCGATCTTATGACGTGATGGTTAGTACATAACAATTATACTGAAGGCAGGAATATCGCATGAAAAACAAGCTCTTCGTCCTGTTACTGTCACTCCTTGTTCTCGTTGCCTTTGACATCGGCCAGCCCCATGCGCAGACGACCAACCAACTCATCAGGGCCGGCATGGATTTTTTCGGCACCTTTGACAGTTTTCGTGATGAAAAATCTTCATCCGATGTTGACCTGGCCTTCAATTTCGGCGGAGAATTGTGTGCGTCGCTCAAGATGCTCGATCTTGGTATTGGAATAGAATATCAGTTTAATCGTTCAACACAGGATTTAACACACAATCACACGTTCAGTTTTATTCCGTTCTATGGCCTTATCAGGTTCATTCCCCTGGAACCATCAGCGCAAAATTTCGCTCCTTATGTCCTCTGCCGAGCCGGATTCGGTGTTTACAGGGGAAACAATCCCTACTGGCAACTTTCGAATTTATATCTCAAGGGTGGTCTCTATTATGGTGCCGGTGTTGGGGTAATTCTCAGGAACAAGTATCACCTCGAATGTCTCTATTCTGTAAACAATGGCAGTGCTGAGTGGGATGAATACGATCGTACTATCACGTATTCACGTATATCACTTTCGGTGGGCATGCGGGTGAAAGAATTGTAGAAAAACGCCGGCGGATAGTATCCTGGACTTGAACACTCCTTTTCGATAAGGTTGCACGGCTTTTTTTTTAAGATTATTTTTTCCAATTACAAAGTCATCTCGTTTACTATACCTGAAAAGGGATTGTCATGCCGGGTTTGCATGCCAGGACAAAGAAAGTACGACGGAAAATCAAACATCTGTGCAAGCTGCCGGTTATCGTTTCGCGGAACTGGTGGTTCGCTCACCGCCACCGTCACCTCAAGAACACCAGGAAAATTCTCTATGCCATCACGCCGCCGCCGCGCTGGAAGGATATCGGTGACCACGCCCAGGTTATCGCCATCCGGGACTGGCTGGACAAGCACTACCCGGGAAGTCCCGTGCTCGAGATGGACAAGGATCGGGCACGGTATTTTCTGCCTGCGCTGAAAAAGCTCGTTCGGCCCGATGACCTGATACTGCTCCACAGCGGGGGAAACATGGGCGACCGTGCCATGTGGTCGGAAAGCATCAGGCGGCTTATCATCCAATCTTTTCCCCACAATAAGATCGTAAGCCTGCCGCAGACCATTTTTTTCAGCGATACCGAGAAAGGCCGCCGGGAACGAGAGAATACCCGGAGCATCTACCGTGAGCACCAAAACCTCACCATTATCGCCCGCGATCCGAAAAGTGAGGAGTATGCCCATGAACTCTTCGACCGGGCGCGAATAGGTACTTTGCCGGACTTTGTGCTGTCCCTGAAACCGACAGTATCACTCCACCGGAACGATCCCCCGGAAGTACTCCTCGTCCTCCGTGATGACAACGAGTCGTTCCTGACCAGTGAGCAACGGCAGGCTCTCGTGAAAATGATTACCTACCCGAGCACCCGTATCGACAACGTGCATCCCCGGCCTATTCGTGAGGGCGAGCGGCGATGGGTACTCGATTCCTTTCTCGAGGCGTTTTGCCGGGCGGACGTAGTGGTGACCGACCGCTTTCACGGCTTGATATTTTCGGTGATCTGCCGGACGCCCTGCGTGGCACTGCGTTCGATCGATCACAAGATACTCTCCGGACATCACTGGTTTAGCGATGTGCCGTTTGTTCGTTTTGCGGACGGAATCGATGAAGTCAACCGCCTGCTTGAAGAATGCCTCGCCGCCGATTCGAGGGACATTCCCGATTACAACAAGCGCTATTTTGACCGGCTGCCGGAACTAATAGACTGGTAGAGGTACTACCTCCCTGAAACGGACGTGGGCCAGACCGGGCACTCGCCGCGGAGTTTGAGTATGAATATAACCTGTATTCTGAAGCAATTTCCAAAGGCAAGCGAAACGTTCGTCCTCTCTCAGATCCGGGGACTCGAAGAACACGGGCACAGGGTAACCGTGGTGTCGCTCCGTCGTCCCGGGCGGGAAAGTGTGAAATCCGGCGAACAAAAGGATCGTCGGGTAATCTACCTCGACTACCGGCGAAACAGGATCGGCAGGCTCGTAAAATCCGCCGGTATCGCACTCAAACACGCCGCAGGTACGGGATTTCTCCCGTATGCCTTCAGAACGGCCGACACGCTTGCCATTTCGGCATATCCGGCGTACACGTCGGGTGTTTTCACTAAGAGCGATTGTCTCCTCATCCACTACGGCGACCTGGCATATCGCTTCAGTTTTCTCAGGGACCGTCTGGGACTTCATACACCGGTCGCGGTCGTGTTTCATGGTGTCGATGTGGCACGATACCTGCCCGCTCTTCCAGCCTCTAAGCGCTCACGGCTATGGAACAGCATGACACTCGGGCTCCCCGTGAGCTGCTTCTGGCAGGAACGCCTGACCGCCCTGGGCTGTCCGCCGGAAAAGCTCAGGGTACACAACATGGGTGTTGATACGGCGCGTTTTTCCTTTCGTCGTCGGGAGCTGTCACCCGGTTCGATACGTCTCGTCTCGGTGTGCCGACTCGT
>CAYWBT010000290.1:0-3042 GCA_964456585.1 uncultured bacterium | reverse complement strand
CTCGGCGAACGGTACCTGAAGGGCGCGACGACTGTTGAGCGCGACTTCATCAACAGCCTCGTGCGGGAACTCTTCCCGGAACCGATGGTCGAGGTTACCGGTTCGCACTATGTCGATGTTTCGGTTAACCGCAAGAACGGCAAGCTGGCGGTCAACCTTGTGAACACGACCGGGGAGCACGCGAACGGTTCGGTATATGTCTACGACGACATCCCGCCGGTGGGGCCGCTCACGGTCATCATCAGGAGTGACACGCGGCCGGAAAAAGTCACCCTGGAGCCGGACGGCGAGCCGCTGAACTTCAACTACTTTGATGGTAAGGTCGTGGTGTCGCTGCCACAGCTTGAAATTCATTCGGTCATCGTGGTTGAATGAGGGTGGCAGCGGTTCTGAAAACACCAATCACCGCTGGAGGACGTTATCATGAATACGATGGAAAAATTACTCCTGATGGTTCTGTTTACCGTCGGAATTGTTTCCTGCGGTTCCGATTCGGATTCCCCGTTGGAAGAAAGGTGGGATGTATCGTTCCAGAATCCGCGGGTCAGTGAGTGCTGGGGATTCAACGCCCCGTCGGATACCACATCCCGTATGGCGTTAAACGGGAACGAGCAGCTTCTCTGGTCGTACGATGAGAACGAGAGCCTCCTTACCATCGTTCACACCGGAGTAGTGCTGAACTGCTGCGGAGATCGATCGATAGAGGCGTTCATGGACGACGATGTGCTCGTTATCGCTGAGAATGACCAGCCCGGCGAAGAAGGCCGGTGCTGGTGTATTTGCCCGTTCGATTTCGCGGTTGAAATCACCGGTGTTCCACAGAAAACAGTCCGGCTCCGGCTCGAACGCACGGTGGATGCCGTGAAAACATGGACATGGTCGGGCTCGATCGCTCTCAAGGACAGCGCGGGGGAGATCACATTTGAAAATCCGGCATATCCGGCCACGTCGTTCACCCAATAATTACCACTGTCAAGGAGGTTGTTGCATACTATGACGAAACGCGAAGTCATTCGACTGGTGCTCGATGGCGGAAAACCGCCGTACGTGCCCTGGTCGTTCTCGTTCACCGTGGAGGCGAAGGAAAAGCTCGCCGCCTGGTACGGTCACGACGACCTGGTGAGCGCGGTTGACAACCATATTCTCGGGCTCGGAAGCGACATCGGTTTTTTTGAGGACATCGGCGAAAACCGGGTCAGGGATGTGTTCGGCGTGGTCTGGGACCGGAGCATCGACAAGGACATCGGCAATGTGGAGAGATCGGTGCTGAGAGAACCGACGCTCACCGGCTATGAATTCCCCAATCCGCTCGACCGGCGGTTCTTCGAGGACATACCCGGCCTCATCGCGAAATACAGTGACCGGTTCCGGGTGTTCCAGGTGGGATTTTCGCTCTTTGAGCGTGCCTGGACGCTCCGGGGGCTGGAGAACATGTACCTGGACTTTATCGACCACCCCGTGTTCGTGCGCGAACTCCTGAACGACATCGCCGACTACAATCTCGCCCAGATCGATGAGGCGATGAACTACGATATCGACGCGGTTTACTTCGGCGATGACTGGGGGGCACAGCGGGGTCTCCTCATGGGTCCCGCCCTCTGGCACAAATACCTCTACCCGGTGTTGAAACGGATGTACCGCGCGGTGCGGGACAGGGGAAAGTATGTGATGATACACTCCTGCGGCGATGTGGACGAGCTCTTCGACGACCTGATCGAAATCGGGTTGAATTGCTTCAATCCCTTCCAGCCGGAGGTCATGGATGTGGGCGCGCTCCTTAAACGGTACCGCGGCCGTCTCGCGTTCCACGGCGGTATTTCGACCCAGCGGACACTGCCCTATGGTACCGTCGAAGAGGTGAAACATGAGGTGGAAAACCTCCTCGAACTCGGGAGGGACGGCGGCTATATACTTTCGCCAGCACACTCTGTCGAAGGGGACGTCACGCTGGAGAACATGCTGGCGTTCATCGACCTGGCGAAGGATCAGGAGGAATACCAAAAGCAACGGCAAAACTAACCGACGGACAAAAGCACAACCGCAAGAGAACTCCTGTTCCGAACAGGGCACCGAAACTGCACGTTCATCGTCAGCGCCTGTTCACCGCCACTTGGACAGAATGAAAAGCAAGGATTACCAGCCGTGACAAAACGCGATATCATTAGGCTCGTGCTGGAGGGAAAACACCCGCCCTACGTGCCGTGGTCATACTGGTTCACGGTCGAGGGGCAGGAAAAGCTCGCCGATCACTACGGCAGTAATGATGTTATCAGCGCGGTGGATAACCACCTGCTTGATGTGGGAAACGAAATCGGCGTCTTCCCGGAAACGGGCGATTCCTGGGCGCGGGACATTTTCGGCGTGCTCTGGGACCGGAGAATCGACCGCGATATCGGCAATCCCCACCCGGTATTGCACGAAGCCTCGCTCAAGGGCTATGTATTCCCCGATCCGCTCGACAGCCGCTTCTATGCCGGCACCCCGGAACAAATCGAACGGTATCCGGATTGCTTCCGGGTGTTTCAACTCGGATTCACCCTGTTCGAACGGGCATGGGCGCTCCGCGGCATGGAAAACCTGCTGGTCGATTTCTGCCAGCACCCCCGGTTTGTCGAAGAGCTCTTCACCACCATCACCGATTTCACCATTGCCCAGATTCATGAGGCGCTGACCTATGATATCGATGGATTCTATTTCGGCGATGACTGGGGACAGCAGCACGGTCTCATTATGGGAAAACCGCTCTGGCGCCGATTCATCTACCCCGGTCTGCGGCGGATGTTCCGGGAAGTACACGATTCCGGAAAATACATCTTTCTTCACTCCTGCGGCGATGTGGACGAACTCTTCGGCGATCTGATCGAAATCGGGCTCGACTGCTTCAATCCGTTCCAGCCGGAAGTCATGGATGTGGGGATGCTCATGAAACGGTACCGCGGACGGCTCTCGTTCCACGGCGGTCTGTCGTTACAGCGTACCCTCCCGTTCGGGACGGTCGATGATGTCGAAAGAGAGGTGAACACCCTTCTCAAACTCGGCAGG
>CAYWBT010000289.1:0-3066 GCA_964456585.1 uncultured bacterium | reverse complement strand
TGGATGATCTGCATTAGCCTCATTACGCGAAAAAGTACCGCTGAAGTCGTCGAGTCGTCGGTTTGGACACCATCAATGCTCCCCCTGCCTGAAACAGAACTCCCGAAAAAATACACCTGGTGGAAAAATATATGGCTGTGGTGGATCATTGTATCGATTGCAACAATTGCTATTTATGTAAAATACTGGTAACGATAGCGTTCAACGGAGGAAATCATGAAAATCATCGATGTTGAGACCATCATACTCGCTTTGCCTGAAATCCAGGAGCGGACCGATGGCACTCAGGATACGCTTATAGTCCGTGTAACTACGGATGAAGGAATTGTCGGTATCGGGGAAGTCGATTCCTCGCCATGGATAATCAAAGCCATCATCGAAGCCCCGAAATCCCATACACTCTGCCGCGGGCTGAAAGAGATCGTTGTCGGGGAAAATCCGTTCAACATATCCCAGATATGGGAAAAAATGTACCAGGGCTCGATTTATTACGGCAGGCGCGGCGCGGCAATCCAGGCAATGAGCGGGATTGACATGGCGCTCTGGGATATCCTCGGAATAGCGACAGGGAAACCTGTGTACGAAATGCTTGGCGCCTGTTACCGTAAAGAGATACGGGCTTACGCTAGTTCCCTGTTCGGTGAATCGCTCCGGGAGACCGGGGATATGGCCAGTAAATACATCGACCAGGGATTCAACGCTGTCAAATTCGGATGGGAACCGTTAGGCCTTGATGCTGACTATGATGTCCAGCTTGTAAAGACCATTCGCGAGGCGGTCGGGCCCGATGTCGATGTCATGATAGATGCCGGACTTGTGTGGGATGCAAAAACGGCAATCCAGATGACGGAGCGATTCTCCGAGTATAATATTTTCTGGCTCGAGGAACCCCTCCATCCGGACGATCTTGACGGGTACGCGCGCCTCTCTCAGAGTACGAATGTACGAATCGCAGCGGGTGAGGAAGAAAGCTCGCGATTCTCCTATATCGATCTCATGGACCGTGGGAAAATCGACGTAGTCCAGATCGATGTAGCGCGGTGTGGGGGGCTGACAGAGGCGCTTCGTATCGCGCAGCTTGCAGTCGACCGTCACAAACCGGTAGTCAACCATGCTTTCAAGACCGGCATACTTATCGCAGCGTCCCTCCATCTGCTTGCGGCAGTTCCGAACGCTTTCATCCTGGAATACTCGGTCAGCGAATCCCAACTTCGCCGTGAAGTGACCAGACAGCAGTTCCCCGTTGTGGACGGGATAGTCGCGATACCAGACGGTCCGGGACTTGGTGTTGATCTGAACGAAGATATTATTGCGAAATACAGGGTGGGTTGATATGAAACGAATTACTTGGACTGGAAATGAAAAGCTCGAATATACCGAGGACGCCCCTGAGCCTCAGGGCAGCCTTGACGATAACGACATACTCCTGCGTGTAACCGCGTTAGGGCTCTGCAGCACCGATGTTCATGTCATTCAGGGGAATGTCCGATTTATTGACCCGCCCCACGTACTGGGTCATGAGATCGCCGGAGTTATCGAAAAAACCGGCGCAAATGTGAGCCGTGTAAAACCCGACGACCATGTAACAGTTGATTCGGTGGTCGGATGCGGTACTTGCAGCCTCTGCCTTCGCGGCAGCGCGCAGTTTTGTCCCGATGGTTACGAGATCGGACAGACCGCGACCGGAGGCATGCAGGAATACCTGGTCATCCCCGAAAGGAACGTCTACCCCCTCCCGGACAGTATCTCCGATGAAGAGGCGGCGATAATGGACACTGAAGTTTACAGCGCCCTGATGAAACCGGGTATAGAGAAAGGTTCAACACTGGTTGTTATTGGCCCCGGACCTGCGGGCCTTGTCGCCGTACAGATCGCCAGGATCATGGAGGCCGGCAAGATCATCCTTGTAGGAACACGTCCTGAAAGGCTTGAAATCGGCAAACGTCTCGGCGCTGATATCACCATAAATGTAAAAACAGAAGATGCTCTCGAAACAATAAAGGCCGCGACCGATGGACGAGGTGCGGACATAGTATTTGAGGGAGCTGGATCACCCGCAAGCCTTGCCCTTGCGTTGGATGCCGCCGCTCTCCAGGGAAAGGTTGTTCTGTATGGTGTATATGGTTCACCTGTTGAAAAAGTCAATGTCGATACAGTTATCCTGAAAGACCTTGTATTGTATGGCGCGCTTTCCGACAGGATCGGCTGGGATACATTGATATCCTGGGTTGAAGACGAGACACTCAATCTCAAAGAGCTGATCACCCACCGATTCCCGTTCAGTGAGGTGTTCAAAGCATATGAAATGGTACGGGACCGTCGGGACGGCGTAATAAAAGCGATCCTGTATCCATGAAAAATTAGTTATACCTGCTTTTTCCAGATTTCAGTCATAGCTCAAAAGGAGATCATACACATGAAACCGGTGACTGTCGACACAGACTGGCGATACTGCGGCATGGAAACGATCATTCTCGAAAACAACTGCTTAAAGGCGGTAATCCTCCCGGGACTGGGGGCTAAAATGCTCCATCTTGTTCACAAGTCATCCGATACCGAGATGTTGTGGCGGAACCCGCGTCTGACTCCTCGCCCCCTTCCTTACGGATCAAGCTATGATGATAATTTTTTCGGCGGATGGGACGAGCTTTTCCCTAATGATGAACCAGTCATGATCGACGGCGAGGGATATCCTGACCACGGCGAACTCTGGTGTCAGCCTTGGAAATACATGATCGAGGAAAGAACGGACACACATGCCACAGTGCATCTCTGGTGCTTCGGTTCAGTTAGCGCCGCCCGTATGGACAAATGGATCACTATCAAAGCCGACCAGCCGGTTCTGAAATTCCGACATAAGATAACAAATCTCGGTGACAGGCCGCTCGATTTCCTTTGGAAACTCCACCTGGCGCTTGCGATCAGCCCAAACCACCGTATCGACCTTCCACCATGCACCATGCTCCGGGGAGATGAAGAATTCAGTGACCTTGCCGGGGAGGAGCAGTTTTTGTGGCCGAAATGTAAGGGAAAAAACGGCGGAACTGTCGATCTCAGGAAAGTACC
>CAYWBT010000288.1:0-3128 GCA_964456585.1 uncultured bacterium | reverse complement strand
CCGCAGTTCAAGGGCCTGAAATTCACCGTGCAGGTGGCGCCCGAAGACTGTACCGGCTGCGGCGTCTGTGTCTGGAACTGCCCCGCGGTGAAGAAGGATGCCGAGGGCAACAAGACTGATCACAAGGCGATCAACATGGTCAGTCAGTTGGAAATCCGAAAGAGAGAAGCCGAAAACTTCTCGTTCTTCCTCGATATTCCAGAAACCGATCCTTCCCTCTTCAAGTATGATTCTGTCAAGGGAAGCCAGTTGATCCGCCCGCTCTTCGAGTTTTCCGGCGCCTGCGCGGGATGCGGCGAAACGCCCTATGTTAAGCTGCTCACCCAGCTCTTCGGCGACAGAACGATCATCGGCAACGCAACCGGGTGCTCCTCGATCTACGGCGGTAACCTTCCCACGACGCCCTACGCAAAGCGTGCGGACGGCAGGGGACCGGCATGGTCGAACTCACTGTTCGAGGATAATGCTGAATTTGGTCTCGGCTTCCGGCTCACCATCGACAAGTTCAACGAGTTCGCCAGGGAATGTCTCCAGGCGCTTGCCGATGAAGGTGTCGTTGCCAAGGCGCTCGCCGAAAAGATTCTCAAGCAGGATCAATCGACCCGTGATGGCATCGAAGAACAGCGTGCCCATGTGGAGGAACTCAAAAAGGCACTCAAGCCCAAGTTGAACGGCAATGTTAATGCCGCCCAGCTGATGAGTCTCGCCGATTACCTCGTGAAGAAGGACGTCTGGGTTGTCGGTGGCGATGGCTGGGCATATGATATCGGCTACGGTGGTCTCGATCACGTGCTGGCGAGCGGTAAGAATGTCAACGTACTCGTCCTTGACACCGAAGTGTACTCCAATACCGGCGGCCAGATGTCGAAATCGACACCGCGCGGTGCAATCGCTAAATTTGCGGCTTCCGGAAAACCGAATGCGAAGAAGGACCTCGGATTGATGGCAATCACCTACGGCAGCATCTACGTGGCAAAGATCGCCATGGGCGCCAATCCCAACCAGACGGTGAAGGCCTTCGCCGAGGCATCGGCGTATGACGGCCCCTCGCTGATCATCGCTTACTCCCACTGTATCGCCCACGGTATCAATATGACTGCCGGTCTCGGCGAACAGAAGAAGGCTGTTGCGTCCGGGCAATGGAATCTCTACCGGTACAATCCCGACCTTGCCAACGAGGGTAAGAACCCGCTCCAGATCGATTCCAAGGAGCCCTCGATACCCATCGAGGATTATGCGTTCGGCGAAAATCGCTACCTCGTCCTGAAGAAGCAGAATCCGGATCGGGCCGCTGCGCTCATGAAACTGGCGCAGGAAGATATCAGGCGCTCGCAGCTCATTTACCGGAGCCTAGCGGAAATCCCGTACGAGGCGGAATAATCGTCTCCATGTACCGCATAAATAACGGAACGGGTGGTCATCAGGCCGCCCGTTTTGTTTAACCGTCGAGAACGCCATGAATTCGAAAGAACGCGTCCGGGCAGTCCTGCGGGGTGACCTCCCCGACCGTGTCCCCTGGGGAGAGTTTGCCATCGATTTCGACACGGTGGAGAAAATTATCGGTCATGAAACCTACTACCGTGCCAAGGCGAAATCGCAGTTCGCCCTCTGGGAAGGCCGCCGCGACGAGGTTGTACAGAGCTGGAAAGAGGATGCGATCGAGCTCTACCGAAAGCTCGACAGCATGGATATCATCACTGTCTCAGCAATGGCGTCCAGCATCGCCCCACCTCGGGGTTTCACGTGCGAAAAACCGCGGAAAATCGACGACAACACCTGGGAGTATAGAAGCGGAAAGGTGATCAAGTATTCGTCGGTCACCGCGGACCTGACCACGGTGTACGATCCCGTGGTCGGAACGCGTGAATACACGCCGGGTGACTTCGAGGTCGAACCATCGGTCGAACCTCCGGATGAAAGCTGCTTCGAAGTGGTCGATGCCATCATCGAGGCTTTTGCCGGCAACCGATTTATCGTGGGGCCAGCCGGGCACGAAATTGGTATTGTCCTCCTCGGCGGCAGTTTCGAGGAGGGTGGCGGCGGCTTTGCCCATGGTCTCATGCAGTACTACGACAATCCCGAAACGGTCCGCGCCGCCTACCGGTACGAGGTGGTGAAGAACAACAAGCTCGATCATCATTTCATTCGCTCCGGACAGGACGGGGTGTTCTTCGCCCAGCAGGATTTCGCCAGCACGCAGGGGCCGTTCATCTCACCGGACATGTTCCGCGAGTTCGCCCTGCCTTCGATCAGTGAGAGGGTGCGGCATGTGCACGAGGGATTCGGTCTGCCCGTGTTCAAACACTGTTGTGGCAATACCACCGCGCTTCTCGACATGTTCATCGAAGCCGGCTATGATGTCTACCAGTCCGTACAGGAGTCCTCCGGCCTTGATATTCAGTCTATCCAGCAGCAGTATGGCGACCGCATGGTACCCTGGGGAGGCTTGTCGGTCGAGCGTCTCGTTTCGGGAACCCGTGATGACGTAAAAAAAGGCGTGCACTCGGCCATGGAGCGCCTTAAACCCGGCGGGAGGTTCATCTTCGGCTCATCTCACTCCATTGCGGTCGGAACGAAGTACGATAACTTCATGACCATGGTCGAGGAGTTTGAAAAGCTGCGCGACTATCCTTCAGGACCGTGAAAAAAACGCTGTGGCACCGCCTATGCGTGGTGTGCAAGTTGGGTCGTGCTGACCGCGGATGACCCTTCCTTTTTCACCGCGGGAATACCAGCCCCAGCCCCATGATTTCAGGCCATGATTGCAGGGGATACTAAATTCATACATATATATTGTATAGTATGATGCGGTTTCGTCCTTAGGTTGTTTGCCGAGATAGTGTCTCGGATAGAACGATTGCGTTGCTATTCTGCTTAACTACACTGCTGTTTGAATTGATTCAATGGATACGTGTCTCTAAAATGGAGTATTTCAGTGTTTAACAAGCATGTACGTGGCAAAATTAATCGCTCAGCATGCAGAAAACACTTGTAAAGAGAACTTGGAAAAGGTAATAATAGTATGGTAGCAAGATTATGGGGAATTTTAACTGCTCATAAATTTGATATGAGAAATAACAGTTTATCCCTTGACTTTTATCATAGCTGGGAAGCTGGGAAATATCGGT
>CAYWBT010000287.1:0-3184 GCA_964456585.1 uncultured bacterium | reverse complement strand
GATAATAAGGCGCAAACCGGACTCGGAAGGCAAAGCAAGCGGGCTGTCGGCAAGCATGAGCCTGTTCGAAAGCGCGAGCCGGATGGTTGCTTCACTCAGCGATCCGTCCCGGGGAAGATTAAAGGGTATCTCTGCCGCTCCGGCGAAGGTGCCGCCCGAAAAGGAATAGGTTTTCGGCAGCGGCAGGAGATGCGGTTCGTCTGTTGATACATCGTCTGCTGTCGTACTGCCGGGAAGCATACACACCAGCGCAAAGACGCATGAAAACAGCACTTGTGAAGCGAGTGAAACAAAGAACGAACAGGTCACGTCCGATTTCTCCCGATCTTTGAAGGTTAACGTTTTGGACGATCGTAACGAGAATAAAATGGAGGTATCTTGTTCACCCGAAAATTCCCCTCGACAGTGCTCTCAGCGGATCAGGAGCAGCTTCCGCGCTTTAACGAAGGAACTCGTCGTACCTTCCATGGTTATCCGGTAGAGATACACGCCGCTCGAGACGCGGCCGCCGCTGTCGTCGAGGCTGTCCCAGGTTTCCCTGTAGTATCCCGGTTGCTGACGGGTGTCGACGAGTGCCCTCACCCGCCGGCCGAGGATGTCATATATCTCCAGCCTTACATGTGCCGTTTCCGGGATCTGATAGGGAATATGGGTGACCGGGTTAAACGGATTCGGGTAATTCTGCCCGAGGTCGTACGAGACCGGCAGTTTCGGTTCTTCGACCGCCGTACCCGGGTCTTCGAAATTGAACCAGTCAAAGTCACCGACACCCCATCCGCCCTTGAAAACGAAGTAGATATCCAGCACACCGGATGCGCCGGTCAGGGACGTGGTCTGCTCGACGAGGTTGCCCCATGAGCCGGTTGCTTCGACTGTCAGAGTGCCCAGCAATTCCCCGGTGAACGGATCGCCGCTTCTGACCTCGACGTTACTCCCGGCGTACTCGTCGGGAACGCCCACATGAATCCGCAGAGTTTGATATCCTATCCCCAGATCCACTCCGCTGAATTTAATCCAATCGTTGTTGTCGCATCCCCCTATATCGATTGTTCCGAGGATGATTCCTTCCATCTCATCGTATGCTTCGGCCTCCAAGAGCACCCCTTCGGACATGCTGGAACCGGTGGTGGCAATGATGTCGTTGAGTATGGGTGATTTGCCGTCGATGTTATATGCCCGAACCCGATAGGTATAGCTTGCGCTCGACAAAAGGCCGGAATCGACATACTGCGTCGTATTCCTCAAGACAACAGCGATCGTGGTGAACGTGTCGCTGCCAAAAGACCGCTCGATCCAGTACCCGGTTTCATTGTCGACATCGGACCAGTTAAGGGTGAGCCCGGATTGGGTCACCTCCTCGACCCACAGGCTTTCCGGCGTGTCGGGAGGGCTGCCGCCCCCGGAGCCGTCTTCCAATCTGACCTTGTCGAGGTGTCCGATGTTTGTTCCCCCGGTAAACACCACATAGATGTTTTTGACACCCGAGGCGCCATCCAACGGAGCTGTCTGATCGGTAAAAACGGTGGAATCGCCGGTCGCTTCGAGCGCCAACTCCGCAAGGAGGGAACCGCTTGCCGGATCGCCGTCCCTGATCTCGATTCCCCCGCCGGACTCCGAAGCGGAGTAACGCACCCGGACAGTCGCATAGCCATCCCCGAGATCGATTCCCCGGAACATTACCCAGTCCCCGGCATCGCATCCCGCGACTACCGATCCACGAAGTTCGACGCCGCTCATGTCATCGAAGAGTTCGGCTTCGAGGTGTATGGTCGGAACGAAATGGTCGACAGGCTCCGGCGAAGGAGCGACTGTCAGGTCCGATCCCGCCTGCCAGACAGGGCCGCCGTATTCGTAGGCTCCCGCATCCGGTTTGCCGTCGGAGACAGCATCGTTGATGCCCGGAACGATGACGGCGCCCTGCATACCGGTTCCACCCGGAGGCGTGATATGGCAGTCGTCGACATACAGGTCTTCGAAATCGGTATCGCTCTCGGTTGTTATCACCTCAAAGACCGCCTCCTGAATCGTCCCCGACCAGGTAATATTCTCCTGGATGGTGAGCTTGATCCACTCGCCGCTCACGCTCGGTTCTGTCACCTGGATAACGCGATCAACATCGGTATCGTCCACGAGGTTGATTCTGAGCATGATCGGCTCGTTGTCTGCGGTGGTCAGAACCCACGCCTCGAACGTATAGTCCCCTTGGCCGCAATCCATGAAAACGGTGGCTATCGACTGTTTGGCGCCGTTGGTATAGTCTCGGCGCCACAACACCTTCATGGATTTTTCACCCGAGTGTGCCTGGGTGTTCACCGGCAGTAAAGCACCGCCCCCGCTGTACCAATCTTCGTTCTTCGACTCGAATCCACCGTTCGCAATATCGGGGACGGCATAGTAATCGTCCCGGGCACTAGAGGTTTCGCCGAGTTGGAAATTGCCGTGTTCAGCATCGATGAATCCGCCGTCAGCCACCGTAAGATTACGCCGGATGTCGGTGCCGATCCAGGCCGAACCGTCCGACAGGTTGTTATACACACGCTGATCGATGATCGACGATCCCTCAAGCCCCCACGTGGTCATGGTTCGTGTACAGCTCCAGACCGTGTTGTGGTATATCTGGTGGCTCACAGCATCCTTGTTGGTATGAATACCGTTGGCGCAGTTCCATATCACATTATGGTGTACAATGAATTCGCTTGAATAGTTATCGAGGTAGATACCCGAATCATCACTGACCGAATCGTGTACCAGATTGTAGGCGATGATGGACCCGTTGCCCTCGGTTTCATAGCAGTAGGTGGCGCCGAGATCGGTGGTCATGCAGCCATACCGGGAAATATCGTTGTACTCGAAGCGGGTGTTGCCGGTTTTACGGTTCAAGATACCGGAACGACCCGTATCGTAAAGGGTATTGTAGTGAATGATATGGTCGCTGCCGCACGTGGTGATCGGCGCGCAGTCGGTTGCCGACCAGTCAACGTCGTGAATCAGGCAGTTTTCAACCGTGTTCCCCGTCCCATACACTGTGACACCGTCGCCCCACGATTGCCTGATCTCGCAGTTCCGCACCGTGTTTCCCTGGCCGCCGAGAGCTATGCCGACACCGCTTGAGCGGACAGAGTTATTTGCACCGCGATTCCATGCATCGGCGTGAAAATACGACACCGGGTAGACCACGAGGGAA
>CAYWBT010000286.1:0-3201 GCA_964456585.1 uncultured bacterium | reverse complement strand
CCGATGTGGAGAAGCGCTTCACAACTCCCTGGCTCCCGGTACGATGCGAGCCCGCCGCCCGCTTGTGAATCAGGCCGTCATCGGAGAAGTCGAATATATTCGTTTCGTAGAGGACTGCGGTCAGGGGAAGATCGAACGTGTTGTATTCGAGCCGTACCAGACCGATTCCCCGTGCCAGCCACCATTTTCTCACCGCTTCCCCGGCGGTGATGGTGAGCGGCACCGCTTCGAAGGTGCCCATACCGGTTTCGACCTGCTCGATGGCCCCCGTTTCGATTGCAGTGGAATACGTCGCCATTTCGGAGTACGGATTGCCGCCGTGTTGAAAGTCACGGTAATCCCAGGATACTTCTGCGTTCACGGTGGTTTCATAGAAGCTTTCATCCTGCGGCGCCATGTGGCTCTGGATAACCGGGTAACGGGAAAGGTAGTCGGTTTCAAGGCTGAGTTCCCGCGTCGGATCGTGTGCGGTGCTGATGTTTTCCCAGACACGCAACAGTTCCGTGGTTTTGATAATATAAATGTTGTCCTCGTCGCTTTGAAAATAATCTACGATATAGTAGTGGTAGTACCACGACTCATCATCCGTAATGACCGCGTAGTGCAGGGAACAGTTGCGTGTGTTCAAATCTTCCATGGTGACTTCGAGGTCGCCAAAGTTCCAGTCCTCCATCTCACCGTCGTCGTTGCGTACCGAAATAACCGGATTCTCGTAGTAATATATCCAGCTGCCCTTCCAGGGGATCGGGAAATAGGAGTCTTTTTCGAAGCAGTGCAGGTTCAGCTGGATTGAACGGGCGGTTTTATTGTTGTCGGAATCGATACCGGTGAGGGTAATCGCGTGATGCCCGACACTGAGATAGTCGACGGTGAGTTCTTCGCCGGTCCCGATAAAACCGTCGAGGTCGGATGACCAGACAAGCGAGTTTCCGGAAAGTTCAGAATCCTCAAAGTCCCATCCCTCGCCGATGAAATGGATAGCACGATTTGACTGGAGAGCGTGGTTCATCGGGGAATGTATTTTCACGAAGGGATCCTGCAGGGCAATCACAATAACGATATCCTCGACTTGGCCGTTCCTGATAGTGAGCTTCTGACGGTCGGTCAGGATGGTAATTCCCAGGCGGCTTACGATGAACGCATAGGGATGTACGGGAACGTTTTTAATCACCGCATACCCCGTTTCATTTGTTTTCATCGAGAACGTAATCGGATCCGTTGATATATCGATACCCTCGACAGGATTGCCTGCCGTATCCAAGACCAGAAGGCTTATGGTGACCTGTGAGGCGATCGTGAACGTAAGCTCTTGCGTCTCTTTTGGCGCAATGAATATATCCTGGTACGTCAGGGGAATGGTGGGATGGAAAAGGGCGACCTGGTACTTCCCCGGTGGGATGTCCTGGAGGATTGCCTGCCCGTTCACATCGGTATACTCTTTCGCCGTGTTGGGGAAGGTGGCCACCTGTATCCCACTCAGGGGTATGCCCTTTTCGTTCAGAACGACGACCTTCAGAGATGCCCCGGTTTCGGGTGCTGGCGCAGTCGGATTAGTTTCACAGCCGCTCCAGACAAAAAGCACGCCGACCAGTACCGCAACTGTCACAATTTTTCTCATACTCTCCCCCTCCACCATCACCGTAACAGCAGGAATTTCCGCGTTCGGGACAACGTCTCGCCGCGGATACGGTACAGGTACAGCCCGGTTGACAAACCATCGGCATCCAACCGGATGAAATGCGTTCCGGCTCCCTGGTCCCCGCGATCCAGCGACAAGACATTCTGGCCCAGCACATTGAAAACCTCGAAGGTAACCGGCTGTCTGCAGGGCAGGATATAGCGAATCTCGGTTGAGGAGTTAAAGGGATTGGGGTAGTTCTGACCGAGGTCGATGACGCCCGGTAGCGCATATTCACCGACTTCGAGCGAGACCTCCTGTACCCAGCGCGGTGTTGTCCCCGTCATAATCTCACGTGGTGCAATCCCTCTGGCCGCCATTTCATCAGCAAACGCTTCGGTTGCAATATTTTTCCTGAAGATACCGGCAGCACGGTACGCCACACCGTCCGGGAGGATGCGCTCTTCGATCAATCTCTGTATTTCCGGCTGCGGAAGCGATGACAGGTCGTCCACGGTGATCCTGTCCGGTGCGACGGTGACGAGGACTTCGGCGGTCATGGTGTTGCCGTAATTGAGGAGATAGAGTGTGCACGGTTTCTTGACGGTGATGTTACTGTCCTCGCTTTGGAGAAACCGCTGGTATCCCATCCCGATGAACTGGAACTTCTCCCGGTGCCAGTAAGACAGCGGTGGAGAGGACATGTCAAACAGTATGTCACGGCCGTCACACCGGATATTAAATATTTTCAGCCCGGTACTCTTTCCTGCGTACTGGTTTGAGTCACTGTTCGGATTCGTGTCGCCGGCGAAACGGGTATAGGTGACACCGTCGAAAACATCGGTCGCATCCCCGAGATTGCCGTATTTGTTTGCAGCATACTGCGTGTCATGTGCCCAGAAGTCGAGGTTGTCGCCGCCGATGATGGGTGCTCTCCGCTCCCCCTTGGGATACCCGGCATCCTCGAACCTTCCGTCGGGACATTCGAGATCGCAGCATTTCATCAGTTCCGATCTGTTCGATGTCCCCTTCTCGTAGACATGCCAGATCAACAGCCCGTTTTTCGGTAGATTACGGTCGCAGTAGAGATTGTCGTTCCGGCGATGTTCCAACAGGAAGTACTCGTAGTCGGTGATCCAGATACGGTACACCCGGCCGTTCTTCATTCCAATGTCACTGATCCTGATGTTCTGATGAACGCCGTACAAATCGATGAGATTCTCGTTGTTCGCTCCGATGATGCCCATAAGCATCCTGGTATACGCACAGGGAGCGACCGGGCCTCCATAACCATTCCATCCCAAAAGACCGTGGCTCATGAGTCCCCACCAGCCGATCCCGGCGGAGTCGGTTTCACCGTCGGAGTATTCTGTATCATAGAGGTCGGGAATACCGAAATTGTGGCAGAACTCGTGCGATATGAGTCCGACGGCCTGGGTAAGATTCTGGCCGGTGGAGATACAGCCGGAGAACTTATCGATCTTGACAAAATGGTTGTTGCTGTCACGGTCTCGTGTGGAAAACGTCTCGCCTACCCGCAGGTGTGCCACTCCGGTGGTATTCGCCCGGATAAAATCGTACGG
>CAYWBT010000285.1:0-3222 GCA_964456585.1 uncultured bacterium | reverse complement strand
AGTCGAAATGATTCGCCCGCTTGCCGAGAAGAAAAAGGTTAAACTGGAATTTGCCCTGCCTGCTGATCTGCCGGATATCATGGGAAATCATGAATTGATTGTCCACCTCTTCATGAACCTCCTCTCCAACGCGGTCAAGTACAACTGCGAAAGCGGAAAAATTCTTACTGAGGCAGGAGATGAGGAAGATTCGATTTATGTGAAAGTCACCGACACGGGTATCGGGATACCATCGGAAGTACAGCCCTTTATTTTCGACGAATTCTTCAGGGTCAGCACCATTCGGAAGCAGGTGAAGGAAGTCTCAAAAGAAACCGGTACCGGTCTCGGCCTTGCCATTGTCAAGAAAATCGTTGATGCCCATCACGGGAATATAAGTGTTGAGAGTGAAGAACAGGTAGGATCCAGCTTCACCATCCATCTCCCGAAAAAGCAGAGTACAGCTGATAAACGCGACGATACCGCGTACGAGGAGCCTGAATGAGCCCGGAAGGAAAACTGTATTTTATAACCAGTGAGAAGTTCCGGCAGGTTCTCGATGCCGCCGGGAAAGAGGGAAAGGTTTATATCCCACGTCCTGGTACGAACCGGGCGGGCGAAACGAACTTTCACTACGAGATCATGACAGGTGAGACGCCGTTTGAATGGACCGGTTACCGTCCGAACGAGCCGCTGAAAACCTTCCTGTTTACCGGTCGCATGAAGGCTGCCGAATATCCTTCTACCGGTGACAGCGAGCCGGGGACGAATCCCGAGCCGGTCACCATTGTCGGTGGCGCGGCCTGCGACATAGAATCATTACGGTCGTTGGATGCAGTTTTTCTGCAGGACAGCTTCACTGACATTTTTTACCGTGCCCGCCGCACAGAACATGTTCTCATCAGTGCTGACTGTACGGAACCCCGTGATACCTGTCTCTGCACCCTTGCCGGTATCAACCCGTATCCCACGTCCGGTTTCGATCTCAATCTCAGCATGGTGGAAAACGGCTACCTTGTCGAGATTGGCTCGAAAAAGGGTGAGGAGCTGATATCACCGCATGCGGGGCTTTTCACGAAAGCGACGGATGAACTGATAAGGATGAGGGACGAGGCGCGTGCCGCAGCACGAAAGAAGGTAGAAGAGCTCAACAAACAATATGTACCCTCGAGGAGCAGACGTGAAATCCTTGAAATCCAGCGTGAAAGCGAAGATTGGTACGAACAGGTTAAAACCTGCATCGAATGTGGGGCGTGCCTGTTTGCCTGTCCTACCTGCCACTGTTTTCTGCTCTACGACCAGGTGGGCGAAAAGGGTACGTTCCAGCGGATCAAGGAGTGGGATGCCTGTTCATATGGCGGGTATTCCAGAATGGCGGGAGGGAGCTCTCCACGACTCGGCATCATGGAAAGATTCCGGCACCGTTACCTACACAAGTTTGAATATTTCCCCAAGAATTATGATTTCGAGGCATGCACCGGATGCGGGAGATGCATCGAGGGGTGTATGGGAAAAATCGATATGCGGAAAGTGCTCAAGGCACTTGATACGATACCAACAGGAGCGAAAACATCGTGAGTGACGCTAATCCATACTATCCGTTAAGCGGCACGGTTGAGCGTGTGATCGAAGAAACGCCGACCATTAAGACGCTTGTGATACATCCGGAGACGGTGATACCGTTCCGGGCGGGGCAGTTCATGCAGCTCACCATGCCGGGAGTGGGTGAGGGGCCGTTTACACCGTCGTCATCGCCCAGCAAGCCGGAAACGTTGGATTTTACCATCCTGAGAATGGGGGCAGTCACCGAGGTACTCCACGGGCTCAAGGAAGGCGATCAGGTCGGACTTCGCGGTCCATTTGGGAAAGGCTACCCGCTTGACAAGCTCGAAGGAACGGAAGTCCTCGTGATTGGCGGTGGGTGCGGAATTGCACCGCTGCGTTCACTGCTCTATATGCTGTTTGACAACATGGAAAAATTCAAGCGGGTATCGATCAAGTACGGCGCAAAATCACCGGCTGAGCTCGTCTACCGTAACTCGTACGATGAGTGGCAGGCCATTAATAAGGTCAACTTTGACTCGACAATCGACGTGGGAGCACCCGGCTGGTCAGGTCATGTCGGGCTTGTTACGACCATTCTTGACGATCTTGATATCGATATTTCCAATAGTTATGCAGTAGCCTGCGGGCCTGAAATCATGTTGAAGTTTGTCACTCAAAAACTCTTAGAAGTCGGATACCGTCCCGATCAGATCTATCTCTCGATGAACCGGCGGATGAGTTGCGGAACCGGGAAGTGCGGAAGGTGTAATGTCGGCCCCTACTACCTCTGCAAAGACGGTCCCGATATATGTTATGATCTTATCAAGGATTATCCCAATGTATTTGGCATGTAAGGAGTAGCGCATTCATGCGTGATAAGCGGGAAACAGCCTGTATTTTGTGTTCGTTGGGATGCGGTTTTATGGTCGAAACGTGTGCAGGCGAAGCAGTTAATATCAAGTACAATCCCCATGATCCCGTCGGCCATGGCGCCCTCTGCAGCAAGGGAAATTATGCGCTTGAACTGTTGAACCATCCGTGCCGACTGATTGAGCCGAGAATGCGAGACCGTGCGCTGACCTGGAACGAGGCGTTGATAAGAATGGTTGGTGAATTTGCCGGCTTTGGACAGGAATCGTCGGTGGGGATCGTGCTTGCCGGGGATGCATCTCTCGAAGATGTCCTCACGGCAAAGCTTTTCACTGATACCTGCATGAATGAGGGATTGTGTGCCGTGTATTTTGCGACGCCTGATCATGCTGTATACCGGGAGATTAACGAGGCGGGAGCAGGGGATATGATGGCCGGAATGGACGACATCGAGAAGTCGGAGTTCACCATCTCGGTTGGTGACCCGTTTGAAGTCGGTCCGGTTATCGCAGGGAGAATGCTTGCGGCAAAATATGCCGAAAGGAAAAACAAACTGGCGGTAATCGCAGACCATGCGAATAGAACAACACGATTTGCCGATGTTCACCTCGATGGCGCAGTGAGACATAATCTGGTAGGGCTTCTCCGTGTTGTTGCCGAGAGGTCTGACACTGCCAGTGCGGCATTGAAGGAACTCGTTAAAAAAGCCTTCCCGCTACCTGAAGATAAACGGATCGTTGAACTCGGGGAAAAATTTGTCAGCACGCCCCATGCGGTTCTCGTCCTCGAAACGCAGGATCCAATCCTCGCCCGGCTTGCGGCGCTGGT
>CAYWBT010000284.1:0-3225 GCA_964456585.1 uncultured bacterium | reverse complement strand
TCGTGCAAAGAAATGTACCAAAGAAACACGCCCCGGAAAAGCCTGATTTCCCCGTTCGCTCCGGTTTTTCGGGAAGCGCAGAACTCACGGAACCGTGTCCCGTTCAGACAGCCTGCCCTTCTTGTTCCGAAAAATCCTCACGAACGCGGGGCCTTTCAACGGGGATCGATACAAACTATCAATACTCCCGGTGCTACGATACTTTTACCGGACAGTACTGACATTTATTTGTGTCTAACAAACCGGTTGAACGGACGGCTAAATTGCCGCCGCTCATCTTTAGCGTTCGGCTGATAAAGAGACCAGAACTTCTCAGCAGGCTGAAAGAAAAGGAGGAGCGAATATAATGGATAAAACATTTAAAGCTACAGATATCCAGATAGGTTTTCATGCTGAGGGCTATCGTATTGATAAAACGGCCTCGCCAATGGATTTTTATACAAAATGGCAAATCACACCTGAAGGCAAATGGATAAACCCGAAGCCGACATGCTTTGATTCAATGCCGCAGGAAGGTTGGTATAAAGAGGTCGGAAAATGAACGAAAAGGGTATTAGACGTGGAAAAAATGGCTGCTGCTGGTACGACAGCACCAGTGGGATGAAGAGGGCATATGACAGCGGTATGCTTGATAAAAAATGGATCGACGAGTACTGCATGAATGGAGGACAGGATTGCGTCCGCAAGAAAAGATTCGAAGAGGAGGGATACGTGTCACCCGATTATGTCCTACCCGATGGGACCGTGGACGAAAATCTCAAGAAGTGGATTATCGGGAAGTAACGGGGAGAAAAAGATAAGTGTGCTGACAGGGAACCCCTCGAGCAAGCATGGCACACATAAATTGAGATATGAATAAAATGAAGAATAATCACGAAATGACTGAGTATTTTGCCGACCATGACTGGGGCAATGAGGCTATGTGTAGATTGACTGCACCTGTCAAGAGGCGGAGGAAGAACGAACAAGAATATGGAGAGGGACGCTCGTAAACACGCGCTCCTCATGCCAGGCGTTAGGCCGCGCTTTGCCGGTTTAGCGCTGACGACAGAACTTGAGGCTGAATTAATGGTGAATAACTCGAACTTAGCATCGGAAGAATGGCTGACACGCGAGGACAACGTATGTCGACAAGACAGGCTAACGCGTCTGAACTGGCTCGCTACTAATGCCCCAGATACTGAGTATTGGGTCTTTCACGGCGGGTCGATGTCCAAGTATTTGTTTGAGGAGGCAAGATACTGCTTCGTATACCGTCAGTTCTTGGCAACCATCGTTTTGGGCATAGCATATATTGAGCATACCCTCGCCGCTCTATTCTACGCGTCAGGGCGAAACGAGCTTGAGCGAGCTGGCATTTCGATTCTGCTACAAGAAGCTCTGGCATACAGCTGGATAGACCAGGCGGAGTTTGATAACTTACAGCGCGCACGTAGGATTCGTAATCCCATCACTCACTTTCGCAGGCCGCTTCATAGTGGCACAATTGAGTACCGCACAGTATTCATCGGGATCATCGCCTTGCCACTAGGTGTTTGGGGAACCGTGAGCCTGTTTCGAGGAGACTACTCCGGAGTAGTCATCATTGGATTTATTCCAATTCTATTGATCGTCATTTTCCCTTTAGTGATCCCCGTGGGCTTGGGACATGTCATTGGCGGTGTAATCTCTTTCTTTAAAACCAAGAGTTAACATGAACTACGTTAATCAGGAGCAACAAACAGCAAAATGCGTACTAGTCATTGTCTGTATGTGCTAAAGAGAGCAGAATAATCATCGGCTGAACCATACCGGTGACCTGCTGCGATGCTCACCAGCAGGTTTTACACACGTTATCTCCCTCCGGTTCCTCATGTTTCAAGATAGCTATAAAAACCAGCATCATCTCCTTTATGAACAGAAGAAAAACGGTCGTGGATTATCGCAGCACGACGATATACCCATGCGAATTTTATAGTGACCCGACAGCAATTACGTCTGGAAAGTGAAGGCGAATTTATGTACATTATTGAGAGAATGGTAAAAAAGAGCAGGGAAACGGTAGGTTGCCCGTGACCGGGAAGCCGCGGTACCGGTTTAATTCTTTGACGTTCCCTTGCTGGGGAATGTCGAAAAAAAAGTTATTACAAAGGAGAAAGTTGTGAAACGACTCATGGTGCTATTGTGCGTTCTCATGCTGTGCGCGGCTGCCGCCACACCCGCCCAGGAAGCCTATCCCTACCGGTCCCTGGATCCCCGCCAGTTCGATTCCGCGGTGGACCCGGATGTCGATATGTTCGTCAACCACTGGAAAAATTCCATGCCCCGGATCATGTTCGGCGACCTGGTGTTCCGTGATGTTTTGACCAGCCTCGAAGGCCCGGATGCACTGCATCCAACGCGTAAAGGCGCGGTGCTCGAGGTGCAGTCCGCCCTCAGCTACGCCACCCTCGAGCCGGGCGCGGTCGCCAGCGGCAAGGCCAAAGCCGGCGAACAGCACGTGCTGTATGTGAGCGGCGGCACGGGCACCATTTCCGCAGGTGGTGAGAGCCACGATCTCAAGGAAGGCATGGCGTTCATTCTCACCTCAAAATTTGAGTTCAAGCTGACCGGCACCGGCGAGAAGCAGATGACGTTTTTCGTGCTCACCGAACCCATTCCCGCCGGTTTCACCCCCAACAAGAAGCTCGTGGTGAAAAACAGGTTCGACGGTAACAAGGGGACCGGAGCGCATTGGGCGCATATCGGCAACGGCATAATCGGCCAGAACGACGGTGTTGCGAATTACGGCGGCATGAGCCTGATCACCATCGACGCCCGGACGATTCCCCATCCCCACAGCCACGGCGCGGGAACCGAGGAATGCTGGATCATGGTCAAGGGCGAAACGATGCTTCTTCTCGGCAAACAGCTCCGCCGTAGCCCGGCAGGCACTGTCTACCGCATTCCGACAACCGGCCTGACCGCGCACACCAACATCAACCTCGGCGACGAACCGGTGCAAATGATCCACATGATGAAGCACGTTCCTGTCCCCACGAAGGAATTCGCAATGCTCGACCCGGAGATGTACAATCCTGCGGTCGATCCCGACATCGACATGTTCATGGGCAACTGGCGACAGTCGGTTCCCCGGATCATGCACCGCCATTTCATCTTCCGCGACATTCTGACCGCTCTTGCGGGGCCGGATGATCTCCATCCTGCCCGGCGCGGCGCCTGCCTCCAGTATGCCGAGGCGATCAG
>CAYWBT010000283.1:0-3254 GCA_964456585.1 uncultured bacterium | reverse complement strand
GCTCAGTTCTCCTTCGACCTCGTCCACATTCATTCCCGCAAAACTGTGACGGATTTGCGGCCAGTTACGGAGCGCCGCTATACCGTTCTCGTAATCGGCGGGCATCTGGCTTTCCGGGTCGCCGTCCACGATCATGACATTATGACCCATGGCCTGGGTGTCATAGGCCGGATAGTATGGGTTGGAGTAATATGCGTGGAAACCGCGGATGCTTTCTAGACCGGCTTCACTCAGCAACAACTCGCCATTAGTCATCATGATCAATGAACCCTGGTCGAGATGGTAGTGGTTCGAGTTCGGGCCGCTCTTAAACACCAGGATAGTCCCATCATCGGACCAGCCGGAACGCATGAACATGGTACCTTTGACCGGAAAGTGATGAGAGGGAATGAGTTCTTCGCGCTGTTTTGTCTCCAGGCCGGTTGTATACCAGAGGTATTCGAACAGGCTGCCGCGTCCCTCCTGAAGAGAAGGCTGTATAAAATGGGCTGCCCAGGGGTTCTTCATGCGGTAGGTCAGCCAGAGGAACGGATGGCCGCTCCAGCTCCATCTGCCGCCGATGTGGACATCACCGTAATCGGGCATTGTACCATTACTGTATGCGCCATGAAGCGGGTACAGGTATAATTTTTGTATATTCGTCGTTGTAGTATAATCGATACCGAAGTTCCGTTCGAGCACAAAGAGGGCTTCGACCAGATCCCTCGTCGCCATGTTTTCGTAGCCGAATGGCTCGCCATAGCCGCCGTCAGGATAGTAGGTACGGTCGATAAACCGTTTCATCTTCGCCAGTATGCCGGAGAAATACGGTTCGAGATACGGATTTTCGGGATCATCCCCATACATTGCGGTTCCGGCAATTGCCAGGTTGGCGACTATTACCGCGATGTGGTTCGAGACACACGACGGCATCCGGTTCATCTCCACCATATCACGGTAGAACATTTTGATGCCTTTGTCCATGATGGCTTCCCTGACTGATTTTCTTTCTTCTTCGGAGAGCAACGGATAGAGATGATCGTAGCTGACACCCACCTGCCCGACAGTATAACCTACCGGATAGTAGGTGTGGTTTCCGCGAGCAAGCTGCCATGGATGATTCCATCGCTTGAAAGCGCAGAGTTTTAGGAGGGCCTCGCAGGCAATCCTGCCGGCCTCTTCATCCCCCGTGAACGCATATCGCAGGGCTCCTGCTTCGGCGATACCTGAGAGCTGTCTTATCGGACCGCTCCAGCCTGATCCAAACCGTATTTTCGAAAACTGATGTCCGGTAAGAGCAGCATCGGAAAGTGTATCATTCTCTTTGATACCACTAATGTCTATGTTTCTGAAATACTCAGGGTTCCTGATAAAATCGCCGATCATCTCCTCTTCACGATGCGATTGCGATGACATTTTCCGTGCAAGTTCGTCTTTAGTGAAAAAGATGCGCGGGTGGACCGAACTGATAAGGCGGGTTCCCGGCATGAGGAAACGGAATCCCCACTCGGTCGTGTTGCCGGATTCGTCTTTGCCGGTGAAATCTATGCGCCATTGCCCGCGGGAATCCTTTTTCCTGAACGTATGCGCCTTTTTTACTGTCCACTGCCCATTGTATTCACTGAGTTTTACCCTGGAAACAACTGTTTTCCCCGCAGGATCGACGACATCGCAGGTTACCGTCTTCAACGGGCTTTTTTGCGAGGCGCTCTCAGGCTCAACCGTTATCTCAATGGAGTCGCCATAGTAGTAATGACGGTTCAGTACCGAGTATCCGAACATTTCGTAGTCCGTTGAGGCTGGATTAACCGCTGTGAACCGCCGTTGACGTTCGCCGTTGAGGCTGAAATCATCGAGGCAGATTGTGTAGCTGGGAATATGCGATACAACCGGGTAGAACGCTATGATGGTAATTGCCTGGATATGTTCGCCACCCGTGAGTGATTGCCCATCGCTGGTGAACCGGTTCACCGGAATATCGAACTCGTGCCATCGGTTTGCATCCGGCGATTTCATGCGGTGGAAATACCTGGAGCCATCGAACAGGCATAGTGAAAACTCCAGGTACTCCGGATTACGGTCTGCGATGCAGAACAGGGCCAGTTTCATCCGGGTTTCATTCACAGTCCACAAGTCGATCTCCTTGGTAAAGCCCTGGTAAATTTCTACAATGTCGTTTGACCGATGGATTTTCGCGAGCGAGTACTTGCTCCCGTTGTGAGTGGGTTCTTTCTGCGTCACGGTGAATGGTTCATATCCGATATCCTGGGCATAGGGATATGCTTCCCAGGCATGCATTTCTCCGGTCTCGAAATCATCATTGATGGTAATGAGGATACGCTCCGGTGATACAGCATGCAACTCACCAGCTGTTACACATGATAAGATAAGAATAACAACTATACTAGCAGTCACTCGGTACATGGTGACCTCCACTTTATTGATGTGTATGTGGTATGTGTTTCTTTTAAATAATTTCTTACAAAGGTCGCAAAGTTTTTTTATTACCTGTAATTTATTATTATACCTGATATTTTAACTTAAATCGCCTATTAAGTTAAAACAGCATATCAAAATAATATTCAAAATACAGTCCTCCAACCCCCCGAAGGGGGGCTAAATTGCTTGAAAATTGCACTAACAAGTCCCCCTCCGGGGGATTTAGGGGGCTTGGCGGAGTTAACTTTATAAGCTTTTAACATAATAAAATATAAAGAAAGAATTCAGAAGTTAGAAACCAGAACAAATAAAGAATGTTTCTTCTAATATAAGGTTCTATGTGAATGTCTTAGGAATTGAAACTTCGTGCGACGATACATCGGCTGCGGTTTACTCTACCGATAAAGGTCTTTTGTCCCTTACTATTTCATCCCAGATTGAACATACGGAATTCGGAGGCGTGGTGCCGGAACTTGCAAGCCGTGCTCATCTTTCCCTTATCCTCCCTGTTATCGATAAAGCTCTTTCAAAGGCAGGAAAAACTCTCGATAATATTGACGGTATCGCTGTTACTGCCGGGCCGGGACTTGTCGGTTCGCTTCTTGTGGGAGTAAGCGCTGTAAAAGCAATCGCCCTTGTGCGGAATATACCGATGACAGGCGTTCACCATATCGAGGGGCATATATTCTCTAACTTTATCGAAAAGCCATTCCCGCCTTACCCGTCAATTGTACTTGTTGTCTCCGGCGGGCATACTGAACTTGTACTGATGAAAGCCCCTCTTACTTACGAGGTTTTAGGAAAAACACGCGACGATGCTGCAGGTGAAGCATTCG
>CAYWBT010000282.1:0-3322 GCA_964456585.1 uncultured bacterium | reverse complement strand
AAAAAAGACATCCCTCCCCATGAATTTGAGGACGGTCGTCCGCCGGAGAAGTCGCTGTACTGAGAGGTCTTCGGCGAATCGCAGACTGAGAATACTGAGCACTTGACATAATTATCACCGGGTACACGATGATGAGAGTGAAGGTGTAGTGATCGTGGCGGGAATATACATCTGCGCGTGCCAAACGACCGATACAGTTATTTGGCAAGCTCCCGCCCATGTGTCGTACCTGATGTGTCTTTCATATCATTGATTCGGAAAAGCTGACTGGTACAATCGTAAAAGGAGATATTCATGCACCAAACAAAAACTACACGGCGAACGATGCTCAAAACCGGTCTTGCCGCGGCGGCCGGAGCAGCGGTGAACGTGTCCGAAGCCGAAGCCGCCGATCAGAAGCTTGCCCCGGTGAGCATCAAACCGAAAAAGAAGGGCGAAACCAAGGTCGTGTACCTCGGCGGCGACCAGCTCCATAACGGCATGGGGCAGCATCAGGCAATGCGCGGAGTCCTGGGACCGACCGGCTGGCGGATCATGTGTACTATGGACGCCCGGTATGTCACCCCGAAGTTCATCAGCGATGCTGATCTGCTGATCATCACCCGCTGGGGAGGTCCTATAGAAGCCTGGTGCCCGGAGCCGTTCCAGGAGGGTTCGATGCCGAATGACGGGTATATGTCGGACGAACTTCAGGATGCCGTTGTTGATCAGGTCATGAATCGGGGAATGGGTTTCATGGCGCTCCACTGTACAATCTGGTCGCCTGACTACCATAAGCTCTTGAATATGATGGGAATTAAGCCCATGATGCACGGGCCTGTTCAGACGGTTCATATGCATAATTTCAATGCTGATCATCCCGTCTCGGCGGGTATCCCGGATTTCGAACTGCCGCTCGATGAGAATTTCGGCGTAGAACTCATCAATCCGGATGCCGTTCCCCTGTATGAGAGTACCGGTCGCGACGACAAGCGTCACGACATCGCCGGCTGGGCGCTGGAGAGCGGCAACGGGCGCGTAGTCGGCTTGGCGGCCGGTCACACCTATACATCATGGCGGCATCCCGAATACCAGAAGCTCTACTGGCGCGGGGCGCACTGGACAATGAAGAGAGACATTCCACCGCTAAAAGGGTAGCTTTCGCCAAGTATCTCACCATTACTAATTGAATCCGATGCACGGTTCAATCTCGGAGTACTTTGTACGCCCGAAGTTGCCAGTGTCTCGCAATCAAAGTATATAACAGTGAACGATTGATGCTCCCGACGGCCTCAATAACCGCTGAGCGATCAACGTACGGAAACGCATCACTTTACCTGGAGGACCGTTACATGCGTACTATACCCATGAAAACCGCCGGGGTGATTTTTATACTCATTGTACTCACCTGCGCAAACGCTTTGGCACAGGGCGACTCGCCGGTTATCATCGCATTCGATGAGAATTCAAAGAGGATTGACCTCTTGACCGGGAGGGAACTGCCTGACTACCGGTTCGCTGTGCGGGGTAGCATCAAATTTTACCTCGACAGGCTTGATTCGCCCAATGATTTCTTCAATTTCTACCATGATGGCGTACGAAGGGGAAGAATCGCGGATCTCAACATGATGGAAAAGGTTCAGCCGCAGTTCGATATCTGGCGGATTATCTATAAGAGCGGTAGCAAGAATACACCACGTCTTCACCACAAGGCCGTGTCATTCACCCCGCTGTCGACAGCAACCATGAAGCCGGAACGGCAGGTATGCGTTCTCCTCAACGACTTAAGACTGATCGTGTGGGACAGCGAGGATTATGATTCAAAGGTTATCGAATGGGGTAGAACACACCAGCGGTAGCATATAACTTTTCGTTTTTTTTATTGGAGGATACTATGACCACACTTCATAAACCATCGAGAAGGAAAATACTCACGGGCGGACTTGCGGCTGCAGCTGCGGCGACGGTTGTCACACGGAAATCGTACGCCGAATCTTTCAAGAAAAAGCCTGGAGAAACCAAGATCGTCTGCGTGATGGGCGACTACTGGCATCCGGCGGCTATGCAGGAATCACACGTCCGAAGCATTTTTTCCTCGAAAAAAGACTTTAAAGTTCATTTCGTGCTCGCGAGCAGTTACCTCACCGCAGAATTACTCAGCGATGCCGATTTGCTCATCACCGCACGGTATGGTGGTGGCGATGCTCCCGCCTGGTCGCCTGATCCTGTAGTCGTGGAACGACCGCGGGGCGACCGTATCTGGACTGATGAGCATGTAGAAGCGATCTACGACAATGTGAAGAACCGCGGTATGGGCTGGCTTGCGGTACACTGCACCCTTTTCTCCGGCAGGAAGGAGATCGAGGATCTGATGGGTATCGAGCCGCTTCTTCACCAGGAAATCCAGCCGCTCGTCTACCAGGATTTCAATCAGAATCATCCCATCACCAAAGGATTCGACACCTTTTACACCAATCTCGAGGAGCAGTTTGACGTCCAGATCAAGGACCCGTCGAAAACAACCATTCTCTTCAAGAGCACCGCTGTGCACGACAAACGGTTGGCGATCAACGGCTGGTGTCTCGAACAGGGTAACGGGAGAGTCGTTGGGCTCCTTCCGGGACACTACCAGTGGACGTACCGTATTCCGGAATACCAGGAGATATTCTGGCGGGCCGCTTACTGGGCAATGAAACGCGATATTCCACCCTACCCGAGCAGAACCGCGTATTGATAACGGAAAAAAATACGATTGAAAATATTTCATGGAGGATGATATGGGTTTATTCAACAGAAAGATACGGCGGCGGACTTTCACCGCAGGCCTGGCATCGATAGCCGCTGCCGCTGCCGGTGTGCCGGAAGCAGGCGCCGCGGTCGATCCGGTAAAACGGCCGGGCGAGACCAAGATTGTGGCGGTCATGGGTGACTACTGGCATAACGGCGTCGCCCAGGAGTATCACATACGCAACATCCTGTCCCCCGAAAAAAGATGGCGGATCATCTTCGTCCGCGGGCCCCAGTTTTTCAATCCGGAACTGATCGCCGACGCCGACCTGCTCATCATGGCACGGTATGACGGCAACGATCTCATGGGTTACAGCGAGAAGGGCCTGGTCGACACGATGGAAGCGGGTGCACCGATCTGGACCGATGAGAATGTGGCGGCGATCATCGAAAACGTGCAAAAGCGCGGCATGGGTTTTATGCCGCTCCACTGCACCCTGTTCTGCGGGGTTAAGGACATCACTGAGCTCATGGGAATCGAGCCGATCATGCACCGTCAGATCCAGCCGATCTGGGTATATGGTCTGAATCAGGATCACCCGATCACCAAGGGTCT
>CAYWBT010000281.1:0-3348 GCA_964456585.1 uncultured bacterium | reverse complement strand
GCCAATGCAGCCGCCGCACTGTCGGTAACCCGGCTGGGAGCCCAGACTTCGGCTCCCCACCGGAGCGAAATCGCTGCGTTTCTGCAGAATGCCGACCGGTCATAGGAACCGGGTATGGTGCGGCTGCTGTTTGAACATTCTGTTTTTAATAACGGCACCGATGCGTTATCTTACCAAGAGAGGGGACTGCTGTGCAATCTCAGGGGCAGCGAAGCAGTCACGATATTACGAGGCAGGAAGTATGACCGGCTGTGAACTGGTGACAAAAGCGATCGAATTCGACCGCCCGGAACGGTTGCCGTTTTTCCAGAACATCTATCCCGGAGCGCCCAGCGACGTGTGCGACTCTTGGGAACTCGACCGTCAGAAAGCGGGATGGTTCTTCGACAATCCCGAACCGGACGATTGGGGATGCCTCTGGGAAATCACCGAGGTCAAGAACATGGGGCAGGTTGTCAAGGGACCGCTCGAAGACTGGGCTGCACTCGACTCATACCTGCCGCCGGATCCGACCGATCCGTTCTACTTCAAGAAGGTGACGGATGAAATCGCCGACGCCGGAGACCGGTATGTCTGCCTGACCAGCCACTTCAACCTCTTCGAGCGCCTTCACATGCTCCACGGTTTTGCACGCACACTGGAAGATTTCTACTTAGAACCGGAGAAAATCGAGCGCGTCCTCGACATGATCCTGGACTTCAAGATCGCCCAGGTCGACGAGATGCACCGCCGTTTCGGAGACCGTGTACACGGTGTCTTTCTGACAGACGACTGGGGAACACAGAACGCCACGTTTATTTCGACGGAGCTGTTCAACGACTTCTTCTTCGACCGTTACCGGACACTGGTCGACCGTTACCACGAACACGGCTATCACTTCATGCTCCACTCCTGCGGCAGGATCAACGAGTTCGTGGAACGGTTCATCGCCGCCGGTGTCGATGTCATGAACATGCAGCAGCCGCGGGCTTACGGTATCGAGGAGATTGGAAGGCGATATGCCGGACGGATCGCGTTTCTGACCACTGTCGATATCCAGGCGACGCTTCCCACTGCAGACGCCGTCCTGATCCGTCGCGAGGCGTACGACCTTGTCGACAACTGGGGCACATCTGACGGTGGATTTATCGTGTTCAACTATGGCGACGGCGAGGGAATCGGCGTTTCCGAGAGCGTATCCGAGATCATGTTCGAAGCGTTCATGGAAAAGATGTGGCTCCGATAGGCAGTACCCCGTGAATTGGCCGTCCTCGCCACAGCCATCTCTCCCGGGGCGGGCTCGCCGCCACGATGTCGTGGTGATGCTGAATCGGCAGTTTAATCCGAGAACGTTACACGGAAAAAAATACCTGTCAACGATAACAACATATGGAAAACCCAGAATGGCACAAGAAACCTTGACTGCAAAAGAGCGGTTCATCACCGTGATGGACGGCGGTATCCCCGACCGGCTTCCGGTGACCACCCATCATGTCATGTCCTATTTTCTGAACACGTACATGAACGGAATCTCAAACGATGCGTTCTTCGACCACTTCGGTCTCGATCCCATCCATTGGCTCGTTGCCCACAAACCAAGCGATCCCGAAAGGGAATATCCCGATCCCGAGCAGGGAGAACCCGGATTCCTCGAGGCGAAGCGGGTATCGTCCGACGACTGGCGCATCCGGGCGGTGCCGCTCGATGGGTACGACTACACGACGACCCGGTATGATTTTATCACGCCGAAAAAGACCCTTTCGATGGTGCTCCAGAGCAACGACCAGACCGCCTGGGTCGCCGAACCTCTCATCAAGGAAAAGTCCGACATCGATGTCATCGGCGAATACATGACCCAGCCGGTGTGCGATATCGAAGCGGTGAATAGTGAAGCCGACGCGTACGGCGACCGCGGAATGCTGCGCGGCCATCTTCCCTGCTTCGACGTGTTCGGGCAGCCCGGGTGCTGGCAGGATTTTTCCTGCCTCTTCGGTACCGAAAAGCTGATCATGGCAACCTTCGACGATCCCGCGTGGGTGCACGCCTTTCTGAACATCCTGCTCAAACGGAAGCTGGCATTCGCGCGGTCGCTCGCGGGAGCGAAGTACGACCTGCTGGAATTCGGCGGCGGCGATGCCTCGACGACTGTCATCTCGCCCGCCCTCTTCGCGGAGTTTGTGGCGCCCTACGATTCCCAGGTGATCGCGGCGGCACACGAAGCCGGCCAGCGTATCGTGTACCACACCTGCGGCGGCATGATGCCCATCCTGGAAGCCATCGCCGACATGGGGCCGGACGGCATGGAAACATTCACTCCCCGTAACATGGGCGGCGATGTCGACCTGAAGGAAGCAAAAAAACGGATCGGCGACCGCGTATTCATGATCGGCGGCTTCGACCAGTTTCACTACCTGTCAGGCTGCACACCGGAGAAAACCCGTGCGGCCGTTCGCCGATGCTTCAATGACGCCGGTGAGGGCGGCGGGTATATCCTCTGCCCCTCGGATCACTTTTTCGATGCGGATGTACGCCTGCTGGAGGCGTTCGCCGACGAGGCGATAAACTGCCGGTACTGAATCACCGGCACCCCGCTAACCAGGTTGACCATCTCACCATGACGAAACGAGAACGCGTCCTCAGGGCAATCACCTTCAACGATCCCGACCGGATTCCCGTCTGGCACTTCAACTACCATGAAACGGCGGGGGATATTCTCCGCTACGAGCTAGCCCTCGAGCACGGGGGCCTCAGCGAGTGGGGGTACCGCTGGGTAACCATGGATGACGGCACCATGGGTCAACCTTCCGGTCCGGTTATCCCCTCATGGGACGATCTCACCGTGTACGAATTTCCGGAACGCCGGGCGGACGATCGTCTTGCAGGTCTGACGGATTTTATGGCTGCTTCCGACGAGCACTACCTCCTCGCGGGTATGGGAATTACCGGCTTTACCACCTATACGTTTCTTCGGGGATTCGAAAAAGCTCTGGTCGATTTTGTCCTGGACGCTGACCGAGCTGGAGTGCTTCTCGACAGGATTTTTGCCTTCGAGAACGACATGGCCGCGCTCGCCGCCGACCAGGGATTCCAGGGTATCCACTACCAGGACGACTGGGGCACGCAGGAAAGCCTCATCATCTCGCCCGACCTCTGGCGCACCATCTTTAAGCCGCGCTACCGGGAACAGTTCGAGCACGTTCACCGTCTCGGCATGCACGTGTGGTTCCACAGCTGCGGCAACATCCTCGCCATACTCCCCGACCTTTTCGAGATCGGGGTCGATGTCATGAACATCTCTCAGCCAAATGTGATGGATATTCCCGCGGCGGGCAGCATGCTGCGCGGCAGGCAGTGCTTCATGGCCCCCAT
>CAYWBT010000280.1:0-3357 GCA_964456585.1 uncultured bacterium | reverse complement strand
TTCTTGTTGCTGTTGTTGGGTACGAGCCTGCTCTTCGATCTCCCTCTGACCGGCCTGCCACCGGAAAAAAAGCACCGCAGCGACAGCAATCTCAACCACGGCGGCCGCGCTCATGACCAGGGCAATTCGACGCTTCTTGCGGTCCCGCTCCGCCATCGGGGTGACCGTGATCCTGGGGGAATACTTTTCGGACAGCGCTGCCTTCAGTTCGTCTGCACTGGCGAACCGGTCGACCGGATTCTTTGCCAGGCACTTGAGAATGATGTTCTTGAGCCACTCGGGAATTTCGGCATTACGGGCATCCGGCGGCTCCGGCGTCTCGTGGACGTGCATGTACATGAGCGAAGCGGCGTCGGTCGCCTGGAAGGGCAGTTCCCCGGTCGCCATCTGGTAGAGGACAATTCCCATGGAGTAGATGTCGCTCCGGGGATCGAGGGGTAATCCGCGGGCCTGTTCCGGACTCATGTACTGCGGGGTTCCGATGACCGATCCGGCCTGGGTAAGCCCGGTACCCTCACCGGCTTTGGCGATCCCGTAATCCATCAAGACAACCCGGTTATTCTTGTCGATCATGATATTGTCCGGTTTCAGATCGCGGTGGATAACGCCGCGCCCGTGGCCGTGTTCGAGTGCCGAACAGACATCGATTGCCCACTGGAGAAGATCATCGAGTGGAATCTTCCCCTTTTCCTTGATCTGGTCGGTCACACTCCCGCCGGGAACGAAGCTCATGACAAAATACACGAGATCAGCCTGTTCGCTGATCTGGTAGATGCGGACGATGTGGGGATGTTCAAGGTTTGCCGCGACCTGTGCCTCGTTCTTGAAACGGGAAACAAAGCCGGGGTCCCTTGAGAATGCCTTTGGGAGTAGTTTTATGGCTACCTCACGGTCGAGAGCTTTCTCACGCGCGAGGTAAACGGTTGCCATACCGCCGGCACCGAGTTTCTTAATGACCTCGTAACCGTCACCGAGCGCCTTGCGCAGAGCCGCCTCTTCCTCGGTCATGTTTCCCGAGGCTCCCGGGGCGGCTGAAGAACCGGCTTGTCCACCTCCTCCGCCGGAAGGCTGTGCCGGGCTTGGCGGTATTATCGAGGAAACCTGTGTCTTTGCCGTATCATCCGCTGTAGGGGGAGGGACGCCACCACCCGGTTTTGCAGGGGATACCACCGTCTTTGAGGCATCGGTTGCCGGCGGCGAGGGTCGCGCACCTTCACCGTCAGTTGGAGGTTTACGGGGGACTCGCTTGAATTTTACCCCGCAGTTAACACACGACATGCTGTCATTGGGCGTTTCTTTTCCGCACCTCGGGCACTTCATCTATGAAACCTCCTCTCACCGGTGAGAAGCCGCTGAGCTCGACTCGTGGGGGTTCCTAAAACCAACGATGGTTCTGTATGCTTCCCCTCACTACATAATAGTAAGGTACACACTCTTGTGCAAAAAAATCAAGAAAATAGTGGATAGAACCCATACAGGGTTATGAACCGGTATCTCCCGTACTTATGCTCATCCTTCCGTTTCACAATAGGGAATGTTTCCATGATGTAGTTTATGGGGAAAATAACAACAACTCACATCGATAAAAAAAGGGGAATTATAATTGTAGTTGGAGAAACTTTATAATTGTCGTTGATCACCCATCATCAGAGGGGATAATACGGAGGTAAATTTGTAGGGGCAGACCTGCGTATCTGCCCTGATATGGAATGGTAACCATTGACAACAAAGGGCGAACACATAGGTTCGCCCCTACAGATCAAACCCTCATTTCCCCGCCTTATCGACAAGAACTCTCAGCCTCGCATCGGGAGAGACAATTTTTCCGGCGCAGACATCGGCCTCGCGGAACACCGCTATCAGTATCTCCTTGTCGCTGTAACGGGACCTGTCATAAATCATGTAAATACGGCCGTCCTTTGCCTCGACACAGTCCGGATAGGATACATTCTCCCTGTCGTCGAGCAAAAGGCCGCCGTACCATGTCTTGCCGTCGTCGTCCGACAAAAAGGCGGTTAGATTGACACGGACTTTTTTAAGTTCGCTGTTCCAGAAATTGTGATGATTGACAAAAAGAAGCTTTCCGGAACTCAGACGTTTCATGCAGAAACGTGCGTTCGGGCCGGGAAACATGGAAGGTTCACCGGGGCTCCATGTAACACCGCAGTCCTTTGAAAAGCTCTGCCCGATGCCATATTCTGTCCTGACAAGCATACACAGGGAACCGTCGCGGCGTTCGATGACGATGTGTTCGTCATAACTGCGGTTGGGAACATCAGCGCCTCCGCGGTGGGACCATGTTTTGCCCTGGTCGGTGGAGACTGTGACATTCGAGTGACGGTATTTTTCCATTTTTGGGAGTTTTATATAGACATTCGTATTTGTGGTGCGGCCTGTTTCCCTGCCGAGGGAATCGATTTCGGCAACTTTGGAATCAAGGTTCCAGACAGCGTTGGGCAGAAGCCAGTCGCCGTTTGAGAGAACTGCCGGTTTATTCATCATAGTGCCGTGGGCGAGCCTTCTCGGAGCCGACCATACAAGACTGTCGGCGTCGGAATTGTCACATACGACAGCCCACGTACCAGCGCGGCCATCGAAATAGTCGAAACTCTGCGACCAGAAAAGCCACAGCCTGTCGAGGGGGTCATGCCAGAGAACCGGGTCGTTTGCGCGGACACTGCCCGGAGGGTCGATTACAAGGCGCGGATTTGACCATGTGTTGCCGTCATTGTCGCTTGTAACCAGAACCACATAATTTTCTCTGCCGATACCGGGAGCTTCACCGGTTCCGCCAGTGTACCATGTGGCGAAGAGACGGCCTTTTTTACTGCGCTCAAGCCCCGGAATGCCCTGCCATTTGCGAGTTTCCGGCATATATTCCGGTCCCGGCGAAGTGTTCACCGGCGGGGGAATGAGGGAGGAATCGGCAGCGGCTTTATGGATTTGGGCGTTTGCTTCGGAGGGAGAGATAAGAAGAAGGCACAGGCTGATAATCAGGGCGGTAGTGCTTTTAAATGATGTAAATGAGAACATTTAGACTATGATTCCTTTCAATGAGAATGGTTTGGACTTTTAGATTTAAATCCATATAATCGGGATTCCCCTATCAAAATCACGAGCAGTCAAAATTCTTCACAATCTTGTTGATAAAGGAATAGTACCCTTTCCAAATTCTTCTTGCAAGTATTTTCCGCATACTGATCGATGAATTTTGTTATGTACATGTTTGTTAAACAGTGAAATACTCCGTTTAAGAGACACATATCCATTGAATCAATTCAAGCAGCAGAATAGTTATACGAATAGCATCGTAATCGTTCAATCCGAGACAATATCTCGGCAAACAACCTTTTGTCT
>CAYWBT010000279.1:0-3365 GCA_964456585.1 uncultured bacterium | reverse complement strand
TACCATGCTCCTCTCGACCTTTCTTGAAGGTGAAGCCGCTGAGTTGGGAACTTTTTTCGCTTCTATGGCGTTAGAAATTCAAGTCTCCGCAAATCCGCTTGCAGCGCCCGCCTGTATCATCGCAGGCGGCGAGTCAACGGTCACGGTGCGTGGGCCGGGAAAGGGCGGTCGAAATCAGGAGATGGCTCTGTCCGCAGCACGCCGCCTGAAAGGATTGGCGGATGTGGTTTTTCTCAGCGGCGGGACCGACGGTACCGATGGTCCGACCGATGCCGCGGGCGGTATTGTCGATGGTTCTACCGTGAACAGAGGAAATGACAGGGGACTCGATATTGAAGCGTCCCTTCGCGGAAACGATTCATATAACTACCTGAAAGACACGGGAAGTCTCCTTGTGACTGGTCCGACCGGAACGAATGTAATGGATATCCAACTCCTTTTCGTTGGTAAGCCGAAAGAACAGCTATGATGCGTTATTATAAGAACATAGTCACAACGGTTCTCATCGTCGTTCTCGCATTCCTTGGCGGAGCGAATCGTGCTGAATGCTCGGGTAAGTATGCGGGTGATTTTCTCGCTCTGGGTGCCGGCGCCCGCGCTCTCGGTATGGGCAGCGCCTTTGTTGTTGTCACAGATGGGGCTGTTTCGTCGTACTATAATCCGGCGGGACTGGCACGGCTGAAGACGAAAGAGATAAATTTCATGCACTCCGAGCAATTTGCCGGTCTTATCAATTATAATACCGTTTCGGTGGCTTCTCCGATGACCGACCGTGTTTCGATGGGTATCACCCTCCTTCACAGCGGTATCGGGAATATCAAGTACACCCGTCTCGTTGATCCGTCAAAGCCCATGGGCGAAGACAACCGCCCCGAGGTGGCCTCGCGTGAGGATGCTACCGATTACGCTCTCTATGTATCTTCGGCGAAACAGGTGACCGACCGGCTCGGAATCGGTGGATCGGTCAAGATTATTCGACGGTCGATAGGCCCGGATACAGCATTCGGGTACGGCATCGACCTGGGAGCGCAGTATCTGATCAGTGACAACTGGCGTATCGGTGCGGCGCTCCGTGATGCAACCGGCACCACAGTGGCATGGGATGGTCGTTCGAATGATCGTATTGCCGCGACCCTCGATATTGGCGTTTCTTTCAACGGTGAAGCTCCCTGGGTGGGAGGCAGGTACCTTGTCACCGGATCGATGCTCTATTTTGGTGATTCACCCGACACCAAGGGCATCTCAACCATGTATCTCGGCGGAGAGTACCGCATCGGTGATTTTCTCGCTTTTCGTGCGGGTTCGTCTGCCGGAGCCGGTACGTTTGGATTGGGACTGATGCGGCTACCGTTGATTTCGGCGACATCGTTCGATTATGCCTTTTTATCTGATGATGGTCTCGACAGTACGCATCGTGTCTCGATGTCGGTGAAGTTTTAGGAAGATAAGAACAGAGGATGTGCTGTCCTGAAGGGAGACTGTACCACCTGTGGAGCCTATGGAAAAATCTGTCGATAACCAACGTGACAACGCTCATCATGTCTGTGGATATGTGGCAATAGTGGGTATGCCCAATGCCGGTAAATCAACGTTGATGAACCGGTATCTCCATGAAAAAGTGTCGATTGTCACACCGAAACCGCAGACAACCCGCGCAAATGTTACCACCATCCTTTCCGCGGAAAACTACCAGGTTATTTTCATCGATACGCCGGGACTGCTCACCCCTCGCTACCGGATGCAGGAGGTCATGGCCTCGTTGATAAAACATGCGATCGCCGGATCGGATGTTATTCTGCTCATCATCGATGCGGAAAAATATCGGTCGAATCTTAACCCCGCGATCGTAACGCTCGCCGATGAGATACGGTCGAAAAAAGTTATTGTCGCCCTCAACAAAATTGATATTATTAAAAAGGTGAAACTCTTGAAAATTATCAAGGAAACTTCGGACGTGTTTCCCGATGCTGAAATATTTCCGATCTCCGCGCTCAAGGGTGATGGCACCGATGATCTTTTGGGTGCACTGCTGCAGAGGCTTCCCGCAGGAGGTAAGCTCTATCCCGATGATATTATCTCCACCGAACCGGAGCGCTTTTTTGTCGCCGAAATCATTCGGGAAGCGGTTTTCCTCTCGATGGAGGAGGAGATTCCCTATGCGACTGCGGTTCTCATTGAAGGTTTTGAAGAGAAGCAACCAAAGTCTGTAATACATGCCGCGATCGTGGTGGAAAAAAACTCACACAAGCCTATTATTATCGGAAAAAAGGGGAGAACCATAAAAGAAATAGGTACCAAGGCACGTATCGGGATTGAGGAATTCCTCGGCTGCGGCGTGTATCTCGATCTCCATGTAAAAGTCCGCAAGGACTGGCGGAATAAGGAATCAATGCTGCGCGAGATCGGGCTGAGAAGAAAGTGAAACGTAGTGTGTTCGGTTTGAGATATTCAGGGGGATAAAGATGAAAATTCTCGTTGTTGGCAGCGGTGGGCGTGAGCATGCGATGGTATGGAAACTGTCGGAAAGCTCGACGGCGACAGAAATTCATGCCGCTCCGGGCAATGCCGGTATCGCTTCCCATGCGAAATGTGTCGATATCAGGGCGGACGATATTACCGCAATGGCGAAGTATGCGGTCGCCGAGGGATTCGATCTCGTGGCGATCGGACCGGAAGTGCCGCTCTGCATGGGGCTCGTTGACCTGCTTGAAGAAGCCGGTATTCCAGCGTTCGGTCCATCTGCAGGAGCGGCGAGAATTGAGGGATCAAAGATATTTTCCAAACAGTTGATGAGAAAGTGCCGGGTCCCAACGGCATCATTCGAGAATTTTACTGAATTCGACAAAGCGGTGAAGTATGCGCGGTCGCTCGATACAAAAATGTGGATCAAGGCGGACGGTCTCGCTGCGGGCAAAGGCGCCGTATTCGCCCCTGATCCTGATGAGGCGGAAAAAATACTTCGTGGTATGATACTTGAGGATCAGTTCGGTGAATCGGGACATTCGGTCGTTATCGAGGAAAATCTGGAAGGCGAAGAAGCCTCTATTTTTGCGCTCTGCGACGGCGAAACTTACAAGCTTCTCGTTCCCTCGCAGGACCACAAGCGTATCAATGACGGTGATGCTGGTCCGAACACCGGTGGCATGGGGGCATATGCGCCGGCGCCTGTGGTTACTGCCGGCCTGCTCGGCCAAGTCGAGAAGGAAATCATTCAGCCGGTCATCGAGGGACTTGCCGCCGAGGGATATCCCTACAAGGGAGTTCTGTATGTCGGTATTGCGATTGCCGCCGACGGGCCGAAGGTTGTAGAATTCAACTGCCGTTTCGGCGATCCCGAAACCCAGGTGGTATTACCGCTTCTGGAT
>CAYWBT010000278.1:0-3406 GCA_964456585.1 uncultured bacterium | reverse complement strand
AAAATACCGGTGCCGGTATCAGTTCACGTGTGTCATTTCACCGACCGGAAGCTCCTCCACGGCCTTACATTCCGCCTGGAAATTCCGGATGATTTCTTCCACCTCGTCGAGGGATTCCGCCCGAAAGATGCTTCGGCGAAACGATGCGCCGTTCCTCGCGCCGTGCGAATACCAGCCGAAGAACTTTCGCATGTTGAGCAGTGCAAACCGTCCGGATACTTCTTCGGTGAGCAGCCGGAGCTGTTCGAGCCCGAGCTCCAGCCGTTCGGCAACACCGGCGGCGGCGTGGTACTTTTCACCCTCGGCCTGATGTTTTACCGGGCTGATTTCCCGGAAAATCATCGGATTGTACATCGCCGCCCGTCCGACCATAACGAAGTCGCACCCGGTCTCCCGTCTCATGCGCAGAAAATCGTCCGCGGTCTTCACATCGCCGGAGCCGACAACCGGTACCTGTACCGCCTCTTTGACAGCCCGTATGACGGACCAGTCAGAAACACCGCTGAATCCCTGACTCCTTGTCCGGGGATGCACAATAATCGCCTGCGCCCCGGAATCCGCACACCGTTTGGCCACCTCAACCGCATTGATGTTCTCGCTGTCCCAACCGGACCGGATCTTGACAGTGACCGGAACCTTCGATCCCCCGGCGACCGCCGCAACAATCCGTACCAGGAGGGCGGAATTCCTCATGAGGGCCGATCCGCTCCCCTTGGTGATCACCTTTTTCACCGGGCACCCGGCGTTGATATCGATGAAATCGGGACGGCGCTCTTGTGCCCGCTGGACTGCGTCTCTCATGCTTTCCGGATCGGAGCCGAAAAACTGAAAGCCGATGGGACGTTCCGTCTCATGAAATCTGAGGAGTCGCGCTGTCTTGTCTCCGGGTTTCCCGCGGAGGTAGCCCATGGCGGAAACCATCTCGGTCATGACCGGCCGGGCGCCAAACCTCGCACATATCCTCCTGAACACCGAATCGGTCACCCCGGCGAGGGGTGCAAGCGACGCCCGGTCGCCGGTAAAAATGTCGGTGATAGAACCCGTCATAAGATCACCTCTCCCTCGAGGTCATACGTACCGGCGCCGGTTATCCGCACCCGGTAGAAATCCGTTCTATCTTTAACGCCACAGGGGACTGAAACGTTTCCGTCTATTTCCGGCGCATCCATGTAGGTTCGCCCGATCGCCACTCCCGTCTCAGGATCGATCCTGTCCACGATCAGGTCAAATTCACGCCCGACAAGCGACGAGTGAAACTCGGCAGCTATCCGGGCCTGTACTTCCATGAGCTCTTCATATCGTTCCCGCGCCAGGTCTTCCGGCACCACATCTTCGTAATCCGCTGCCGGCGTGTCCTCTTCCGGGGAAAAGACAAATGCACCGAGACGCTCGAATCGGTACTCCTCGACGAAAGCCAGGAGTTCACGGAAATCGCGGTCGGTTTCCCCCGGGAAACCGGTTATCAGGGTCGTCCGCAGGATCAGGTCCGGTATCTCTGTCCTGAGCCGGTCAAGCAGACCGCGGATTTTCTCCGGCGAGGTCGGCCTTCCCATCGTACGTAACACCCGGCCGGATATGTGCTGGACGGGCATGTCGATATACGGGACAAGTTTCGAAAGTCCGCGGAACGCCGCGATCAGTTCGTCGTCAAGGTGTGCCGGATGGGCGTACATGAGCCGAATCCAGCCGATACCATCAAGATCATTCAGTTTCTCCAGGAGACCGGCAAGATGCTCTCCTGCCAGATCGGAACCATACGATGTGGTGTCCTGCCCGACGAGGACGAGTTCACGGATGCCGAGATCCGCAAGTTCCCGCGCCTCTCTGAGCACATCAGCCGCGGGGACGCTCCTGAATTTTCCCCGTATCATCGGGATTGCGCAGAAGGTACACCGGTGGTTGCAGCCTTCGGCGATCTTCAGGTATGCCATGTTCGGCGGCCCCAGGAGTACCCGCGCTCCATGCCGCTCTTCCCCGGGTGTCCTGCCGAGAAGCTCACAGCATACATCGGGTATGGTGCCGACCGCGCCGAGACCAACGACAGCATCCACCTCGGCAAAATCCCTGACCAGTTCGTCCCGGTACCGCTCGGCGAGACAACCCGCCACTACAAGTGCCTTCAGATTGCCGTGATCCTTAAGCTCCGCGGAAGAGAGTATAGATCCGACAGACTCCTCGCGGGCGCTCTCGATAAAACCGCAGGTATTCACCACGATAACATCGGCGTCTTCTTCGGCAACGATCTCGAATCCTCGTGCAACAAGGCCGCTGATGATACGCTCCGAATCAACCTGGTTCATCGGGCAGCCCAGGGAAACAAGCGAAGCTTTCGGGGGTGTACGAACCGTTGACCTTTTCATGTCTTCTTTCTCGTATCCCCAAGAACATTGCCTATTTTCTTCAGCGCGCAGAACTCCCCGCACATGGTGCAGAGATCCTCTTCGCTCGGAAGACTCGCGGAACGGACTTCCCGGGCATGTTCGGGATCGATACTGAGCCGGTACATCGCTTCCCAGTCAAGATTTTTACGGGCTTGGCCCATCTGGTCATCCCAGTCACGTGCTCCGGGGTATCCGCGTGCGATATCAGCTGCGTGCGCTGCAATCCTCGATGCGATGACTCCCACCCTGACATCCTTGATATCGGGCAAACTGAGGTGCTCGGTCGGGGTAACATAGCACAGGAAATCAGCACCGCTCATACCGGCAACAGCACCACCGATCGCCGCGGTTATGTGGTCGTATCCCGGGGCAACATCGGTTACCAGCGGGCCGAGAACATAGAACGGCGCATCACGGCACAGGCTCTTCATTATCCGCACGTTCGTCTCAACCTGGTCGAGTGGTATGTGGCCGGGACCTTCCACCATGCACTGCACACCCGCTTCACGTGCGCGGTCGACCAGTTCGCCGAGAACGATGAGCTCGCTTATCTGGGCACGGTCGGTTGCATCGGCGAGGCAGCCGGGCCTGAGACCGTCCCCGAGCGAGAGAATGGCATCGTACTTCTTCGTAATTTCGAGGAGGCGGTCGTACTGGGCATAAAGGGGATTTTCCTCATCGTTGAAGAGTATCCACTCGACAAGGAACGCCCCGCCGCGGGACACCACGTCGGTCAGCCGTCCCTGCTCGCGGAGCCGCTCGACAACCTGACGGGTCACACCGCAATGAACCGTGATGAAATCAACACCCCCGGCAAGCTGCTCCTCGATGATCGAGAACAAATCGTCCGCAGTCATTCGGACCAGTCCGTTTCGCTTGTTCCGCGCCCACACCCCGGCTTCGTAAATCGGCACGGTGCCAACAGGAACGTTCGCAACTTCGAGGATGCGTTCGCGTGTCTTGGCGATGTCGCCCCCCGTGGACAGGTCCATGAGCATGTCGGTGCCGTTCTCGATTGCACAGTG
>CAYWBT010000277.1:0-3413 GCA_964456585.1 uncultured bacterium | reverse complement strand
AATCCTAAACCAAAAAGGGAAAAGGTGCCGGGAACTATGACCGGCACCTTTTTTTTTATTTCCGCGACACGCATGTTTTCTTGGTGCGCGACACCTATGTTTTCTTATATCGCCCGTTCGGGCGGCGCATACCGTTTCGGCTTCGTGTTCATGACCGTAACGGCCTGCCCTCTTTTCACGCCCGGTACTATTTCACCCCAGCCACTCCCGGAGACCGCGCTGTCCGGTTATCGCTCCGGCATAATAATATCGCCGTCCCGGATCGCATCTCTTCCTTCCAGCACTTCGCACTTTGAGAGGTGATCGGCCCAGACCGTGGTCACATTTATCTTGCCGACCAGAATACCGGATTCCGAGGCGAACACGCGGAATTTATCTCCCGCCTTGACACCGTCCGCAGACCCGGCATTGATGCTGATAACGCCTTCGGTTGAAGAGACGACCTTGAATTTCTTTTCGGCATACCAGGCGGTATCCGGCAGGGTAATGATCGCCCGAACTTCCTTCTGTACCTTGTTCAGGGCTTCAACTGTTGCCTGCCCCATGAGCGTATTGAGAAACCGCTTCGACCTGAAATCCAGGCTGTCCAGGCTGTAAAATTCGAGGTCCCGTTTCCGGGGTTTACCCATAATTTCAAGTCCGAGTCCCCGCTCGGTCTTTTCCGACTCTCCTCGTACTGTTCCCATAGGAGTACCGTCGGCCACGCGCAAGACCCTGACCCCGCTTAATTCCACATTCGCGACATACGATTTGTAGCCGCCGACAATAACATCTCCGGCGCCCTGCCGTTTAAACTTGAACTGATCGATGAGCCCGAAAATGGCGTAGTCTGCATCAAATTTTCTGCCGACTGTTAAGACTTCGAGGTCTGACAGGAGTTTCTGCTCTGCTTTAACGTTTCTGAAGAGATTGAAGAATTTCGTGACTGCGCTCTTCTTTTTCTTCACCGCCATGGCTTCTATCACCGAATCCATGGGAACTATATAGAAATAATCGTCCATGATCATATCGCCGAGCATCTCGGGAACCTCGTAGTAAAGCTTCCAGGGGCCTCGGTATCCCGAATCATCGTAGAATGGTAATATCACCACCCGCTTTCCCGCGCCGACCGCCAGATCGGCAAGCAGGATTGCCATCATCAACACAACGGTACAAAAGAGAATAATTCTTTTCATACAGACTATCCAGTTTTTAAGGAAACAGAATCGGGCCGGGGACACGAACAGCTCCTGAACGAACCGTCCTGTGCTTGTTTGTGTTCCCGTAATTTATCATAGTTCAACCTGTACGAAACAACCGTACAGTTCTTGCCGGGCATCAGGCCCGCGCCCTCTCACGGTACTCAATGATCATCGCACAAGAACTGGCCGTCGGCATCGGGCCCATCGCACATCAGCGGCTGATCGAAAAACGGGCATCGCGGTCCCGCGAAAAGGTCATCGTTCGGTGCGGTGTGGGCTTTTTTCAGCGTAACCGTCGTTCCCGCTGCGACAACAGCGCCGGTCACCGCCGCATCTTTCATGAATTCACGCCTCGTCTGACCCATTGTATTCTCCTTAGCTTATAAGTATGGTTCTTTCTTTCCTTATTGATAAAAATATACTTCTCAGATGAAAAAATCAAGGCTTTTCATGTTTTGGTACCGAGTTTCGGCTGATAGCGCCCGTTACCTTCGCGGCTTGGGTTCAGGGAATAAATTTATTGGAATCTCCCCTGCAATGTGGTATTTTATGGGATGTTCAATGATTACTTGTGCTGTTCCCCCCTATTCCACAGAACAACCACCGATTATACTGGAAACTGATACCCGTGAAAAAACATATTCTTTTATTCCCGTTACTTCTCGCCATTCTGTTCGCCGGCTGTATTTTCGATTCAAACAACAATGATACCACCGGCAGCGTGGACATCGCTCTTTTTGCCGTCGATTTTTTCCCGCTCACGATTAACGCTTACTGGACGCGGACATCCTCGGCAGTCGCGCCCGATGGTACGATTGCCGGCGATACCACCACCGACACCATTACCGCTGCGACAGAATATAATGGAACGACCTATTACCTGACGGAAGACCTTGACGGCAACCAGGGATACTACCGGATCGCGGACAACACCATCTATTCCTATGTCCTGGAGAGCGATCTCCTCGGCCAATCCAACGGCTCCACCGGCGAAGAACACCTCGACCTTCCCCTGGCTGCCTTCGACACCGAAAAGGGCGGCACCTGGGATATCGGGGACGGACGGATCAACTATGCGGACGGTTCTATCGACTGGACCATGACCGGCACGTTTGAAGGGACTGAGAACATATCGGTTCCCGCCGGCGACTTCACCGGATGCGCTGTCTTCTCGACCACGCTGGCGATGACCATCGAACTGGGCGGAGAATCGGGCACCCGCACGGTCACGACGACGCTCTGGTTCGCCCGCGATGTGGGCCTCGTCCGTGAACGGGCGGAGGAAAAGGCAAACAACGCCGTCATCCTCACGACAACCACGGTCCTCGACGCCTACGATGTATCCGGCGAGGCGGGCGGCACCTACCTGGTCTCCGGGAAACTCCTCGATGAGAGCGGCAACGGCATCGCGGACGCCACGGTCACCCTCTCGCGCGGGAACACCTATGTCACGACATCGACCGGGCTCTTCATTTTCACCAAAATTCCCCAGGGAACCTATACGATCACCCCGTACCGGGAAGGGTATACCTTCACTCCCGAAACCCGGCAGGTCGTTGTCTCGGACGGCAACATGACCGGTCAAAACTTCTCCGGTGAATTCACCGGCGCCGGTGAATTTCAGGCGGGAACGTACTACCCGCTCGTCGTCGGCTCATCCTATTCCTACGGGGTTATGACCATGTTCGGGAACGGCTCCTCGACGACTGATCAGGTGACCGACGCGGTGACAAGCGCGACCGCCCACGGCGGCATATCGAGCTACATCGTCGAATCCACCAGCGAGGCGGCTGATGACGGAATCGTGAAATCCTGCAACGCACGGATCACCGACAACATCGTGTACCTGTACCACTCGGTTGATTCCCTCCTCGACGCTCTGCTTTCCCCTGACGGCGAGGGCGGCAGCCTCGCGGACATTCCGGAACTGCCCTTCCTGGACTTCAATACCATCTCCGGGCAGTCATGGGAACTCTACGCCGGGCAGGACATCTTCGGCGACAGCATCCGTGAAACCACCATAACCGGCACCTTCCTCGGTTTCCAGGTCGTCTCCTCTGAAGCCGGGGATTTCGACGCCTGCGCGAAGTTCTCGATCATCACCGCGGTTGACTTCATCCCGTCTTCCAGCGATACCGCAACCGAAACACGGAACCTCGCCACGATCATCTGGCTCGCGCCCGGAGTCGGCACGGTACTGCGTCAGGATACCGTGGTCATCAACGGGATTCC
>CAYWBT010000276.1:0-3446 GCA_964456585.1 uncultured bacterium | reverse complement strand
TCGCTAGTAAAGAGGTCTCCGTTTTCGTGCCTGAGCATGAGGAGCGGAAACGCCACCCGGACAGTGCCCGTTCTTTCCGCACGGTCGAAGACTATACTGTCAACAACCTCGCCGCTGCATCCAGCCAGGAGCGTTCCGGACTCCGCCGAACGGACGCCGCTTGTCATGTGATAGGCGATTTCCTTCCCCGCCTGCGCCGGCGACATGGTGCGCGCCGCGACAAAATATGTGGCGACAACACAATCCGACAGGTCGGGTTCGGCAAAGTCGGCAAGCGCATCATACACGACCCGCCTGATCTTTTCCTCACGGTTATCCAGATCTTGGCGCATAAGTCGGGTGATTGCGACATCCGGTTTTTTCATGCGGATATCTCCCTCAGTTAGTCCAACCGTTATAGGCCGCGGTGATATCACGCGCAAGGGTGATTCTGGGACTGATTTTACAAATTTTTTCAATGACGGAAATCACCCCTTCGCTCCTGATCATTTCCGCCATCATGATCGATTGTCCATCACTGTTATGACAGTAGCGTAGACATGCAGCGATACCTTTGACTATCCATCCATGGTTTAAGCCGTACTGTTCCGCGAGAACGGCGGGAGCGACGAGCCGTTCGTTCGGCGACAGTTTTCTGATCGGGTCGCGAACAACTCTCAGGATTTCATCGCGCATCTCAGGTACCGAACCGCGGCGCACGAAATCGTTTTTATAGGTATCGATCGACTCAGGTGTAAATCCATGTCTGACCTGGATAACCGCACCCAACTCGTCAAGAGCGCCCAGAACATGCGCGGCGACAACACAGTCCTTCACTGCCTCGTGAATATACTTCCAGCCCCGGTGAAATCCCACATAACCGCATATCGCATGACTGCCGTTGTGAATGAAGAGCTTGCGTGTCTGATTGTCCACCAGCTCGAGGGCGGTCAGAGCCCCGGGTTTTGCCCCCTTGAACGCTTCTTTACGGGCCGTCCATTCGTTGTAATCCTCGGCGACAACCACCAGCGGATCGGGTTCGGGCCTGGGGACCACGCGGCTGATCATGCAGTCGGGGAATCCAATGTACTCGTCGCAATATGAGGCATCATCCCCGGTGAGATGTGCATAAACATGCATGCCCAACACCGATGAACTGTTCATCATGTTTTCACAGGCTATGCAGTTCAGGGGCACAGTGCGACTGGCCTTACGGCAGGCGCCGACCGCCAGGGACACAGTGCGCGCAACATCGGAAAGGTTCTGATCAAACACCGCTGTCAACACCAGGACCGCGTCCTTGATTTCATCGGCAATCGCTTCTCTTTGCCCCGCATGGTACACCCTGTATCCTGTGACAGACACTTCACGCATATACTGACCATAAATCCTGACACGATATTCACCTGATTTTTCAAGAGTCTGCACGAGTTCGGGATTGATGTCGACGAACACGATTTCGTATCCTGCCTGCCATGCAAGCAATCCGACATGACCACGCCCGGTGGCTCCCGCTCCAAATACCACGATTTTCTCTGCCATGACAGGAAAGATACCCTTCTGTATCAACGGTTGTAATCGTCTTCGACGCGGACGACATCATCGAGTTCGGGAGTGCTGACTTCTATCAGCCGGACATCCTCGAGTGCTGTCACACGGTGTTTTCTCCCCGGTACGTTCTCGATGACATCGCTTGGCTTCAGCACCAGAACCTCCATACCTCCCGCATCGTTTTCCCATTCGATTTCAAGTACACCTTCATCGACATAAATGTGTTCATGTTTTTTTTTATGATACTGGAGGCTGGAACGGTGTCCCTTTTTGATCTCGATTATCTTGAGTGCATAGTGTTCCGTATGCGCTATCCACAGTTCACGCCCCCAGGGCTTAACGATTATATTCATTGTTCCTCCCACACATCTATTACACGCCGGTTCCATGCTCTGTGTCCGGTTCGTCCTTCGCTGGCTGCCTTTTTGCTTATTCGAATCCGCATTCGTGCGTGTTTCACAGTTTACCTTTTCCCGGGCTGTATGTGGAGCAGATCGCGGGCTGTATCGTACAGTATTTCAGCGGCGACCGACATCGCTTCCTCGATGTCGAACTGTCCCAGTTCCACCCGCTCTGCCAGCACCATCGCCATCATTTCCCGGACGAGCATCGCCTTCCCGTAGACCCATTCCACACAGTAGGCATCTGAGAAGAATCCCACCTGCCGGTTCAACGGCAGCATGTCAAGCCGCTCAGTCATTACCCGCTGCATGATCGACGGGAAGAAGTTGTGCCACCAGTACCCCGCCAACGACAGATTTGGTAATTCCCGAGCCATTGTGCAGAGCGACTGGTTGGCATGCAAGCTCGAAACGAAACACTGGAAATGAAGCCCCGGGTGACGCGCAATCATCGTGGCGAGCTGTGCTATCGTCCGCTGTAGGATACGGCTTGCCGTCTCGAACGGCAACGGTTCAGCTCCCAGGCTGAACTGGAACAAGATTTTTCCGTCGTGGCATCGCTCCAATTCGGTGAGAAAACGCTCGTTGATATAGCTCGCATAAATATCCCGTTCAAGCGGCCCGGCCTCCGGGCGGCGCTTCAGAGAGGCCGCCATATCTTCCGGCTGGATCTCCCGGTAGTCGATGTCGGTCGAGATGTGAGTCGCCACCGAAACGATACGTTCCGCTGGAAGCTGGTCAACGTACCATTTGATCGCCGCATGGACATCTTCCAGCGTCAGGATCGCCCGTTCAGCCGGCGGCCGTGGCCCCACGCCGATCGGTGACGGACTTTCCGGCGTCCGGCCCCAGCATCGCTCCAGTTCATACAGCGCCGTGTCGAATTCGCCCCACTGGCATCGCGTGAAAAAAGCCCATTCCAACGAATATGCCAGGATGTCGTCGTCGAGCCCCGCGCCGCGCCGCGCCAACTCGGTGCAGACTGCCTCCACCCCAGCATGTCGCAGGATTTCACGGTGCCATTCACGATCTCCGCTCCGCTCGCGAATACGTGCATCCATTACGCCCCAGTTGTCCATGGTCACCGCTTCATCACAATCGTAAAGTTCCCGAAGGATCGTTTGCACCATCCAACTCGTACTTGTCGCCCGTACACGGGGCATATACTTCAGCGCTTCCTCGATACGGGTACGGCTTTCAGTCTCGCCGGGCCAGCCCGGATACTGCGTCAGTCGCGCCCCGCTGGGGCACCCCGCACTGTAAAGCTCACTCACTGCCATGTGGTAGAGCATCACGTCATGCAGTCCGCCCGCTCCGAGCCGCCCGCCCACAAGGTGTGTGTGAGCGTCGATTATCGGCAGTCCAGCCATTCGCTCCCTCAATGTTTTCAGTGCCTTGGTACGATTCATCCTGACCTCTGGTTACTCTCTAATTCATAGATTCATACTACCGTGAAGTCAATAAAACGTGAAGTAAATCGATAACCGATCACCACGAACATTGTGCAATCAAGAA